>CAISZN010000230.1 GCA_903889985.1 uncultured Hyphomicrobiales bacterium
CCTGCCAAATGGAGCGTGCCCAAATTTCCGGCACCATCTTGCGCCTGTGGAAAACCGGGAATAGTTTTCCTTCCGTCGTGAGCAGGGTGCGTTTTGTTCCTGCCGGACAGAACGGGCTTGTGAACGCCCGGACAGGAGGAAGCGATGCCAGCCTCTCTCTACAGGGTCTCTTTCATCGGGGACGACGGTCACGCCCGGGTTACAGAAGACATTCACGCCAGAACCGACGACGAGGCCATCGAACAGGCCCAGTTCCGTCTCGACGACATGGAAGTGCTGACCCTTGCCGATGTGTGGCTCAATAGCGAGCGCATCGCCATCCTCACCTGTCAGCAGGGCCTGCGCGCACAGCGTTACGCCGCAGCGTGAGACAAACAGGGCCGGTGTGAGCACCGGCCTTTTCATCGCATGGTGAAACTCCCAAGGACCTGAAGCAGCAATGATTACCGCTGCTCAGGCGGCAGGTTGTGCCGGCAGTGCTCCTGATAGATCATTGCCCAAATGAGCCAGAAAGCCCTGCCCACCGCTCCTGCCTCCGCGCTCCGCACTTTCGGGCTGACAGCGATCGCGATGTTGGCCTTTGCCGGCAACTCGGTGCTCTGCAGGCTTGCCCTCGCACAGGATGAAATTGATCCCGCGAGCTTCACATCAGTTCGCATGGCATGCGGGGTGGCTGCTCTCTGGCTCATCCTCGCCGCTCGCGGACGTCGCAGTCTAGGCGCGGGTTCATGGAAAGCAGCGACTGCCCTGATCGCCTATGCTGCAGCCTTCTCCTTTGCCTATACGTCGCTGACCGCGGGCACCGGTGCCCTCCTCCTGTTTGGAGCGGTACAGGCAACCATGGTGACAGCGGGCCTGCTAAGAGGCGAGCGCCTGACGGCGAGCCAGTGGACAGGTTTCCTGCTCGCGCTTTCAGGTCTGTCCGCGCTTGTCGCGCCGGGCCTGTCAGCCCCGCCATGGCAAGGCGCGGGCCTCATGCTGGCAGCCGGTATCGCGTGGGGCTTCTATTCCTTGCTGGGTCGAGGAATGACTGACCCGCTTGCTGCAACCGCCGGCAATTTTCTGCGCGCACTTCCAATCGCACTTGCACTCTCTGTCATCGCCTCTTTCAGCGCGCATATGACTTCGGCAGGTTTTGCCTATGCAGCAATGTCAGGTGCTGTGACCTCCGGGATTGGCTACTCGATCTGGTATGCCGCATTGCCGGGATTATCGCCGGGACAGGGTGCATCGGTGCAACTGAGCGTGCCTCTCATAACAGCACTTGGAGGAGGCTTATTGCTTGGCGAAGCTCCCACGCTTCGCTTGGCAGCTTGCTCGCTCGCAATTTTGGCCGGCATCGCACTCGTGATCATCAGCCGCACGCGCGTAAAGAGCTGAAGAAATCACGCGCTGAAAACTTCGTACGGCTCATCACAGGAATTGAACTGACGGGACCGACACAAAAAGAGGGCCCCGGTTTACCGGAGCCCTCGATTGGATTGTCAAAGAAGCCTTCAGGCGCGAATGATTCAAAATCCGTTCGCGGCTCAGCCGTTCACTTCCGCCGTATAGTCCTCGATCAGCGTGCGCGAAATCTGGCCCGGCGTGAACTTGTAGGGGCCCACTTCCGACACCGGGGTGACTTCCGCGCCCGTGCCGCAGATGAAGCATTCGTCGAAGCTGGCGAGTTCATCGGGAAGAATCCGGCGTTCGACAACTTCGATCCCGCGGCGCTTGGCAAGGCCGATCACCGTGCGGCGCGTGATGCCATCGAGGAAGCAGTCGGCGATCGGCGTGTGGATCACGCCACCCTTCGTGAAGAAGATATTGGCGCCGGTGCATTCCGCCACACGGCCCTGCCAGTCGAGCATCATGGCATCCGCATAGCCACGGCGCTCGGCG
>CAISZN010000231.1 GCA_903889985.1 uncultured Hyphomicrobiales bacterium
AGCGAGCCTTCCTTAAGCAGGCCGGTCGACGTCAGAAGCTCTTCGACCTTCTCATTGCCGGCCTCGGTGAGGTTTGCAGTACGCTGCTTCTCATCGATGTCGAAATGCTCACGGGTGAGCTGCGGGATGATGCCGTCGATGGAATTATAGAGTTCCGACTTGTCGTCGGAGGGGCCCGAGATGATGAGCGGCGTGCGCGCCTCGTCGATCAGGATCGAGTCCACCTCGTCGACGATGGCGAAGAAGTGGCCGCGCTGAACCATCTGGTTCAGCTCGTACTTCATGTTGTCGCGCAGGTAGTCGAAGCCGAATTCGTTGTTGGTGCCATAGGTGATGTCGCAGGCATAGGCCTCGCGGCGCTGCTCGTCATCGAGCCCATGGACGATGGTGCCCACGGTGAGGCCGAGGAAACGATAGACCTGCCCCATCCAGGCCGCATCGCGGCTGGCGAGATAATCGTTCACCGTGACGACATGCACGCCCTTGCCGGCAAGCGCATTGAGGTAGGTGGCGAGCGTCGCAACCAGCGTCTTGCCTTCACCCGTGCGCATCTCGGCGATGCCGCCCTCATGCAGCACCATGCCGCCGATGAGCTGCACGTCGAAGTGGCGCTGGCCGAGCGACCGCTTGGCGGCCTCGCGCACCGTCGCAAAGGCGGGCATGAGGATGTCATCGAGGGTCTTGCCCTCGGCAAGCTGCTTGCGGAATTCGTCTGTCCGGGCGCGCAGCGCCTCGTCCGACAGCTTGGCAACCTCGGCTTCGAGCGCGTTGATCGCCGCAACCTTGGGACCATAGGTCTTCAGGCGGCGATCATTGGATGAGCCGAAAATCTTACGCGCAAGCGCACCGAGCATTACAGAATCCTTCTGAGGCGGCCCGGCGCCCGCGCCCGGAAAACCGGGTCAGAGATAGGAGCGGGGTTTCCCCTTGTCAATCATACGTCCCTCCACTGATTTTGCCTTCAGAGCGCCACTTTGGGGGCCCAGAGGAGGCCCGGAAGGCCATGACGGTTGCTCGCACCGATGTTTTCGGGGAAAGTGCCGCGCCCTGATGAGCCCCTTCCTGCTTGTGGCCGCATCATTGACGTTTCCTGGAGCCCCATATGTCTGTTTTTCGTGATTTCCGCCTGCTCGCCCTCGCTGGCGTCGCCTTTTGCGCCCTGACGGGCGCCGCCTCCGCCGGGGTCCTTGCCAAGGTGGATGGCATTGAAATCACGGATGATGACGTCAAGGTGGCCCTTGAGGACCTGGGGCCGACCCTGCCCCAGCAGATCCAGGGGCCCCAGCGCGACGCCTATGTGCTCGACTACCTCATCGACCTGAAGCTCGTCGCCAAGAAAGCCGATCAGGACAAGATGGCCGTCGGACCCGACGTGGTCCGCCGCATGGCCTATTACCATGACAAGGTCCTCATGGAGGAACTGCTCGGCAAGGCTGCCAAGGAAGGGGCCACCGAGGCCGCCATGCGCAAGGTCTATGACGACGCCGCCAAGGCCCAGAAGCCGGAAGAGGAGCTCAATGCCCGCCATATCCTGGTGGCAACGGAAGACGAGGCCAAGGACGTGCTCAAGCGCGTCAAGGGCGGCGAGGATTTCGCCAAGGTCGCCGACGAAGTCTCCAAGGATCCCGGCTCGAAGGGCGGGGATCTGGGCTGGTTCACCAAGGACCGCATGGTGCCTGAGTTCGGCGATGCCGCTATGAAGCTGAAGAAGGGGGAGATCTCCGAGCCGGTGAAGAGCCAGTTCGGCTGGCACATCATCCGGCTCGAGGATCGCCGCACGAAGGAATTCCCCCCCTTCGAGCAGGTGAAGGACCAGGTCGCGAACTATGTGGCCCAGAAATCCCAGACCGACCTGATCTTGAAGCTGCGCGAGGCCTCCAAGATCGAGCGGACTGCTCCGCCGCCGGCGCCGACGCCCGAAGCACCGGCCAAGTGACGTCAGGTCGGTGAAGCTGTTCCCACGCCGCGGTCTGATTTATCTGGCCGCGGCAGCCATTCTGGGTCTGGTTGCCATGGGTCTCTCCTCGGGTGCGGAATTCGGCCTCTGGCAACGCATCGGCGCCCTCACCGGTACCCGGCTGGATCTCGGCCCCGTCGACTTCCAGACCCTGACCCGGCGCGCCAGCCCCAATGATTCGCTTGCCTGCCCGCAGGATGCCTGCCCGCAGGCCCGGGCAGATATCGACCCGCCGGTCTATACCTCCTCTGCGACACGCCTGAAGGAGCGGCTGCGCGCCGCCCTCGCACAGGAACCCCGCATCACCGAACTCGCTGAGGTCTCGGACCTGCATCTGCGCTTCGTGCAGCGCTCGTTCCTGATGCGCTATCCCGACGTGGTCGACATGCTCTTCCTGCCGCGCTCAAGCGGGTCGGCGACGATCGCCATCTATTCGCGCAGTGCCGTCGGACACTCTGATCTCGGCGTCAATCGTGCCCGCCTCGAGCGCTGGCTGGAACTCATGAGCCGCTAGCGTCTTGACCGTGACGCATGCATTGGCAAATGTGCGCGCGCTCTGATGAAAAGCGCTCTCAAGGCAGGACAAGAAAATGGCTCAGGCTGCTCCGCTTTCCCCGCTCGCCCCGAAGTCCTACCCCGACCTGCCGCAGGTTGATGGCGTGCGATTCGCGACGGCCGAAGCGGGCATCCGCTACAAGGGCCGCACGGATGTCATGATTGCGCTGCTCGACAAGGGCACGCAGGTGGCCGGCGTCTTCACGACCTCCAAGTGCCCCTCCGCACCAGTCGACTGGTGCCGCGCCAAGCTCAAGGGCGGCAAGGCCCGCGCGCTCGTGGTGAATTCGGGCAATGCCAATGCCTTCACAGGCAAGGTTGGTGCGCAGGCCACCAAGCTCACCGCCGAGATCGCCGGCAAGGCAACCAACGCGCCGCTCAGCGAGATCTTTCTCGCCTCCACCGGCGTCATCGGCGAGCCGCTCGACGCAACAAAGTTCAACGGAGTGATGGACGATCTGGTCGCCCGCGCAAACCCGGACGGCCTGCTCGAAGCGGCAAAAGCCATCATGACCACTGACACCTATCCGAAGGTCGCGACAGCCAGGGCCACCATCGGCGGCATCGAGTTGACGATCAACGGCATGGCCAAGGGCGCGGGCATGATCGCGCCCGACATGGCGACCATGCTCTCCTATGTCTTCACCGATGCACCCATCGCCTCGGCGGCCCTGCAGACCATGCTGTCGAAATCAGTTCAGGGCAGCTTCAATGCCATCACGGTCGACAGCGACACTTCGACCTCCGACACGCTGATGCTTTTTGCCACGGGCGCTGCGAAAAAGCGCGGCGTGCCCCAAATCGACAAGGCCAGTGATCGTCGCCTCGCCGATTTCAAGCGCGCGCTCGATGAAGTCCTGCTCGACCTCGCCCATCAGGTGGTGCGCGATGGCGAGGGCTGCCGCAAGTTCGTGGAGATCACGGTCGAGGGCGCGGCCTCCGCCAAGGCGGCCAAGCGCATTGCGCTCTCGATTGCCAATTCGCCGCTGGTGAAGACGGCGATTGCAGGCGAGGACGCCAACTGGGGCCGCATCGTTGCAGCTGTCGGCAAGGCCGGCGAAGCCGCCAATCGCGACAAGCTCGCGATCTGGTTCGGCGACTTCCGCGTAGCCCACAAGGGCCTGCGCGACGGCACCTATGACGAGTCGAAGACCTCCGCCTATATGAAGGGCGAGAAGATTGACATCCGTGTCGCGGTGGGCGCCGGCGGCGAGGGCACGGCCACCGTATGGACCTGCGATCTCACCAAGGAATATGTCGCCATCAACGGCGATTACCGGAGCTGATTGCCTGACGACGCGAACGGGTTCATGAGAGCGCCATGACCGCGCTCACCATGACCCTCGTCGTCGTCACCATGCTTGGCACAGCCTTCCTGTCGGGGGTCTTCGGCATGGCGGGTGGACTCATCCTCATGGGGGTGCTGCTCACCCTGCTGCCCTTGCCTGCCGCCATGGCCCTGCATGCAGTCACGCAGATCGCCTCAAACGGCTGGCGTGCCGTGCTCTGGTACCGGCACATTCACTGGCGTTCCGCCGCAGGGTTCCTCTGCGGCAGCGTCAGCGCCTTCGCCCTCTGGGCCCTGTGGCAATATGTGCCGGGCAAGGCGGTGGCGTTCCTGATGCTGGGTGCCTCGCCCTTCCTGGCGCGCATGGTGCCCCCGGCCCTGCGGGCGGATCCGATCAATCCGGTCAACGGCGCCTTCTATGGTGCCTGTTGCATGAGCCTGCTGCTCCTGACGGGGGTTTCAGGCCCGCTGATGGACACCTTCTTCCTCGGCAAGGCAAGGCTCGACAGGCACGCGGTCGTGGCCACCAAGGCAGCCTGCCAGGTCTTCGGCCATCTGGCGAAATTTCTCTATTTCGGCAATCTCATTGCGGGCGCGGGGAGCGTTGACCCACTGCTCGGCGGGCTGGCGGTGCTGGCCTCGATCATTGGCACATCGGCCGCACGCCCGGTGCTGGAACGCATGGGCGATGGTCAGTACCGGCTCTGGGCGAACCGCATCATCTACACCCTGGCGACCCTCTATCTCATTCAGGGCACCTATCTGCTCGCCACATCCTGAATGTCAGATCAGCCGCGCTCGCCCGCCAGCGGATGCAGGTCGCGCACCATGGCCTTCATGCGCTCGTCGAGCACATGGGTATAGATCTGGGTTGTCGAGACATCCGCGTGGCCAAGCAGCTCCTGCACGACGCGCAGGTCCGCACCATTCTGCAGGAGATGGCTTGCAAAGGCATGGCGCAGCACATGCGGGCTGATCCGCGCTGAGGAGATCCCTGAGGCTCCCGCCACCGCCTTCAGGTCGCGGGCAAAGGCCTGGCGCGTCAGGTGCCCGCTCTCGCTGTCAGCCGGGAACAGCCAGGGCCCAGAGGCAAGGCCCGGACGGGTCGCGAGCAAATCGCGATAGCGCGTGATGGCCTCCCGCGCCGGACCGGTGAGCGGCACCAGCCGTTCGCGCCCGCCCTTGCCCTTGATGGTCAGCAGAGGCTCCCGGCGGACCGCTGCGCTGGCCGGCAGGGAGACCAGCTCGGAGACGCGCAGGCCCGTGGCATAGAGCACCTCGAGCAGGCAGGCCATGCGCGCCGCCCGCAGCCGCTCGCCAAAGGGCCGGGCCTCGTCCGCGATGCCCTCGGCCGCGATCGTCAGCAGGCGGTCCACATCGGCCTCGGTCAGGGTCTTGGGCAGGCGCCGCCCCTGCCGGGGGCCTTCAAGCACAAGGGAAGGATCATCTCCCCGCCGGCCATCGAGCTGCAGGAATTTGTGGAACTGGCGGATCGAGGAGAGCTTGCGGGCCGCCGAAGAGGGCTGGAAGCCGCGTTCCTCGAGATCGGCCAGATAGGCCCGCACTCCATCGGTCTCGACCCCGAGGGGCTCGGTGCCACGGGCGGACAGGAAGGCGCAGTAATCACCCAGATCGCGCCGATAGGCATCGAGCGTATTGACCGCGGCCCCCCGCTCGGCGGCCAGCATGGCCAGGAAGCCGTCGATCAGCCGCCCGGCGCTGCCAGGGCCGCGCGCCATGCTATTTCCCCGAAAATTTCGAGGGTGGGAGGGGCTGGGTCATCTCCCGGGGCTGCGGCTCGACGAAGGTCACGAGCGCAATCATCGCGCCATAGCCAAGCCCGGCCAGCACACCCACCACGATCAGGAACCGGAACAGACTGGGCACCGCCGACCCTCGAATCTCATATGACGCCCTGTTCCACCACGCGGTCCCGGGGAAGGCAAGACACGCAGGTGCAAAGCTTCCCCCAAGGTCGGCTTAAATCCGGAGCCCCATCGTGCTACAGGAACCTTGATGACTCAGTTTCCGGATGCCAGGCACGCGGATCCGCACGGCCGCGCGCGTGCCGACGACATGCCCCGCCGCGATCCCCGCGCCGCGCAGATTCTCAACCTGCTGCGCGGTCGATCCCTCGTGCTCGTGGGCATGATGGGCGCCGGCAAGACCTCCATTGGCCGCAGGCTCGCCGCCTCGCTCGGCATCGGCTTCGTCGATGCGGACGTGGAAATCGAGAATGCTGCCGGCATGACCATCGCCGAAATCTTCGCCCGCCATGGGGAGGCCTATTTCCGGGACGGCGAGCGCCGGGTCGTCGCGCGCATTCTGGGCGAAGGCCCGAAGGTCGTCGCCACGGGCGGCGGCGCTTTCATGAACCCGGTCACCCGCCAGCGCATTGCCGATGGCGGCGTATCGATCTGGCTGAAGGCAGAGGCCGACGTGCTGCTGCGTCGGGTGCGCAAGCGCACCAATCGGCCTCTGCTGCATACGCAGGATCCCGAGGACACGATCAAGCGCCTCATCGAGGAGCGCTACCCGGTCTATGCACAGGCGGATTTCACCGTCATCTCGCGCGACGGGCCGCATGAATACATGGTGGATTCGATTATCTCGACCCTGAACGACACGCTTCCCAACATCGCTCGATTTGCCGAGCCTCCCGCCCATGCGGTCGCCGCGCAGGCCAGTTCCACACCCGCTGCGCAGGAAGCGCCGGCCCGCATCACCGTGCCTGTCGAGCTTGGCTCGCGTCGCTACGAGATCGACATCGGCAAGGGCCTGCTCGCCGAGGCGGGTGCCACCATCGCGCGACTCGCGCCCGGCGCAGCCTGCGCCATCCTCACAGATGAGAATGTCGCGAGCCATCACCTCGGCACGCTGGAACAGAGCCTTGCCGCGCACGGGATCCGCAGCGAAAGGATCATCGTGAAACCGGGCGAGGCCTCCAAGAGCTGGGACGTCTTTGCCCGCGTCTGCGACGAAATCATCGGCTCGCGCATGGAACGCCGCGATCTGGTGGTCGCACTCGGTGGCGGCGTGGTGGGTGACCTTGGCGGCTTTGCCGCTTCCGTCATCCGTCGCGGCATGCGGTTCGTGCAGATTCCCACGACCCTTCTGGCGCAGGTCGATTCCTCCGTCGGCGGCAAGACGGCGATCAACTCCGACCATGGCAAGAATCTCGTCGGCGCCTTTTACCAGCCGATCTGGGTGCTGGCCGACACCGGCACGCTCGCCACCCTCTCGCCGCGCGAATTTCGTGCCGGCTATGCGGAAGTGGCAAAATATGGCCTCATCGACGATGCGCCATTCTTCGCCTGGCTCGAACGCCATTGGCCCGAAGTCTTCAACCACGGTCCCGCGTTGAGCGAGGCCATTGCCCGCTCCTGCCGCTCAAAAGCTGCCGTCGTTGCCCGTGACGAAACCGAGCAGGGCGACCGCGCCCTGCTCAATCTTGGCCACACCTTCGGACATGCGCTGGAGACACTGACGCATTTCAACAGCGAGCGCCTCGTCCACGGTGAGGGCGTCGCCATTGGCATGGCCTGCGCCTATCGTTTCTCGGCAAAGCTCGGCCACTGCCCGCATGAGGATGCTGAACGAGTCGAATCGCATCTGCGCGCCGTTGGCCTGCCTGCCAGCATCAAGGACATCACCGGCTGGAACGCCGGCCCCGATGCGATCCTCGAAGCCATGTATCAGGACAAGAAGGTCGAGCGCGGCGCGCTGACCTTCATCCTCGCACAGGGGATCGGCCGCAGTTTCATTGCCAAGGGCGTGCCTGCGGCAGACGTGCTTTCCTTCCTTCAGGACGAACTGGGGCGCTGACATGCATGGGGCGGGCGGTGGCCAGGAGCTACCGGTGGATCTCTGGGTCGCGGTTCTGATTGTCATTGGCTGCATTGCCCTGTCGGCCTTCTTCGCCTGCGGCGAGACGGCCATGACAGCAGCATCGCGCGCGCGCATGCATGGGCTGGCCCGCAACGGCGATGGCCGGGCCAATACGGTCACGCGCCTGCTGGATCGTCGCTCACGACTGATCGGCGCCATGCTGCTTGGCAATACGATCGTCAACATCGGTGCCTCGGCCTTCACCACCAATGTGCTGACGACCCTGTTCGGCGATGCAGGCGTGATCTACGCCACGATCCTGATGACCGTGGCGCTGCTGATCTTTGCAGAAGTGCTGCCCAAGACGATCGGCGTGAACTTTCCCGACCGGACGTCGCTGGCGCTCGCACGCCCCATCGCCTTCTTCGTCTGGATCCTGGCACCCTTTCTCGCGACGGTAGAATTCGTCGTTGGCGGTGTATTGCGGCTCTTTGGCCTGCGGGCAGGCGAACACTCGTCGGTCTTGTCTCCGCAGGACGAACTCATGAGTGCAGTCGAGCTGCTGCATCGCGAGGGCAGTGTCGAGCGACGCAATCGCGACATGTTCGGCGGCCTGCTGGAGCTGAGCGAACTGCAGGTGACCGATGTCATGGTGCATCGGACGAAGATGCGCGCCATCGACATGGACCAGCCGCCCACAGACCTCGTGCGAGAAGTGCTCGCCTCGCCCTATACGCGCCTGCCACTTTTCCGCGAGCAGCCCGAAAACATCATCGCTGTGCTGCATGCCAAGGACCTGCTGCGGGCGCTGTCGGCTGCGAGCGGTGATGCCAGCAAGCTCGACATGTCGGAAATCGCCGCCGCGCCCTGGTTCGTGCCGGAGACGACCTCGGTGCAGGACCAGCTCGAGGCCTTTCTGGAGCGCAAGAGCCACTTCGCGCTGGTGGTCGACGAATATGGCTCGGTGATGGGCCTCATCACCCTCGAGGATATCCTCGAGGAAATCGTTGGCGACATCCGTGATGAGCATGACATTGCCATGCAGGGCCTGCGGCAGCTGCCCGATGGGTCGGTGACTGTGGATGGATCCATACCGATCCGCGATCTCAACCGCGTCATGGAATGGCACCTGCCCGACGAGGAAGCGACGACGCTCGCCGGTCTCGTGATTCATGAGGCCCGCGCCATTCCCGAGCCCGGGCAGACCTTCATCTTCCATGGCTTCCGCTTCGAGGTGCTCCGCAAGCAGCGCAATCGCATCACCTCCCTGAAGATCACGCCCGAGCGCGTCGAAGATGACAGCGGCTGAGATGGCATGCGAGCATCCGAGGGCGTGACGGAATCGTCAGCATTTGCCAGGCTGCTTCCGCCCCCTTCTCCCCGCCGCAGGCTGGGAGAACTAAGGATGAGGGGCGGTTCGGCGCTTCCATCCCAGCCGCGTTGAGAACCGCAGCGCCCTCACCCTGACCCTCTCCCGCAAGCGGGAGAGGGACGCGCAGGCTTCAGGCCTTGCGAGAAAAGGCTCTGGGACGCGCCTTTTTGGCCGGCGGCTCAGCCAGCTCCGCCATCATGGCTCGCGAACCCCGATGCTGTGCATGGCAGATCGCAATGGCCAGCGCATCGGCGGCATCAGGTGATGTGGCGTCTGACTTCGGCAGCAGCACGCGCACCATCATGCCGATCTGCGCCTTCTCCGCATGGCCTGCACCAACCACCGTCTTCTTGACGGAATTGGCCGCATATTCGGCCACGCTCAGGCCCGCCAGCGCCGGCACGAGCACCGCCACGCCGCGCGCCTGCCCGAGCTTCAGGGCCGACTGCGGATCCCGATTGACGAAGGTCTCCTCGACCGCAGCTTCCTGCGGCGCATGGATCGCAATCACGTCGGCCAATCCGTCATGCAGCTGGCGCAGGCGCTCGCCAAGCGGGAGCTTGGCATCCGAATGTACCGAGCCACAGGCCACGAAGGTCAGGCGCGAGCCCTCGCACTCGATCACGCCCCATCCGAGGTTGCGCAGGCCGGGGTCTATGCCAATGATGCGAATCGAGGAGGCGCCCATACCCAAGCTCTACCAGCGCGGGTGCCACTGCCCTAGTCCCGGCGCATGGGAGCCCCAGTGTTGCACAGCCTGCCTGAGTTTCTGACCGGCCTCCTGGCTGCGGTCGAGGATCCCCGTCTTTGGTTCGTTTTCGTCGTTTCCCTGATCGGCGGGGTGGTTCGCGGCTATTCCGGCTTCGGCGGCGCGCTGATCGTCATTCCGCTGGCAGCCATGGCAGTCGGGCCGGTCATGGCCGTGCCGATGTTCTACCTCTTCGACCTCGGGTCGGCGACGCCCTATGGCTATCGTTCCCTGCCGAAATGCAAATGGCCGGAGATTCTGCCCATGCTGGCCGGACATCTCGCCATGCTGCCCGTCGGGGCCTGGATGCTGACCAGCCTCGATACCACTGCCGTGCGGTGGGGCATGGAGGTCTGTGTGATCTCCATGCTGGTCCTTCTGATCTCCGGCTGGCGCTATACGGGCCGTCCCTTCGCGCCCCTGTCCGTGGGCGTGGGCGCTTTCGCGGGTGTGCTTGGGTCTGCAACCGGGATTTCGGCTCCACCGATCCTCGCCTACTGGCTTGGCCAGAAGGAGGATGCCGCCAATATCCGGACCAATATCATGGCCTATTACGCTCTCTCCTCGACCGCGACGGATCTTCTGTACATGTGGCGGGGGCTCTTCACCTGGCAGGTGATCATCTATGCGATCATCATCTGGCCCGCCTATGCGCTGGGACTCTGGGGCGGCGCAAAACTGTTCCATCGGTCTTCGGAGGCGGCTTTCCGCATTTCCGCCTATGTGCTGATCGGGCTCTCCGCCCTGCTCAGCTTGCCACTGCTCGACCGCTTCCTGAAATGATCAGTCCAGCAGGTCAGGGCGACGCTCTCGCGTGAGGCGCTCGGCTTCTGATCGACGCCATTTCGCGATCTTCGCATGGTCCCCCGACAGCAGAACATCGGGAATGCTGCGACCTTCCCAATCCCGAGGCCGGGTGAACTGTGGGTATTCCAGGAGATTCGACTCGAAACTTTCTTCCTTTCCTGAAGCTTCCTTGCCCATGACACCGGGGATCAGCCGTACGCAGGCATCCAGCACGACCAGCGCCGCGATTTCACCGCCGGACAATATGTAGTCGCCGATGGACACCTCCTCGAGCCCGCGCGCCTCGATGACGCGCTCATCCACGCCCTCGAAACGACCGCAGACGATGATGAGGCCGGGCCCAGCCACCAGCTCGCGCACGCGTGCCTGTGTCAGCGGTTTGCCGCGTGGGCTCATGAGCAATCGCGGTCGCCCATCGCCGTCCGGGATGCCCGCATCGAGGCTAGCTGCCAGGACATCGGCGCGGATGACCATGCCCGGGCCACCACCCGCAGGGCTGTCATCCACGGCGCGATGGCGGCCGAGGCCGTGATCGCGAATGTTCTTTGTTTCGAGAGACCACAGGCCGCGCGCGCGCGCGTCACCCGAGAGTGACAGGCCTGCAGGCCCCGGGAACATCTCTGGATAGAGGGTGAAGACGCTGGCTGCCCACATCTCAGCCGTCCTGGCGAGAATCCTCGCCCTTCGCCTCGACTTCTGCGGGCGGCGCGACGGTCACGCGACCCGTGGAAATGTCGATTTTCGGCACGACTGCTCTGGTGAAAGGCAGCAAAATCGCTTCGCCAGTCGTCGGCTTGATTTCAAGAATGTCACCCGCCCCGAAATTCAGGACGTTCAAAATGGTACCGAAAGCGTCGCCGTTTTCGAGCACGGCGGCAAGGCCGATGAGATCCGAGTGATAGAACTCGTCCTCTTCGGGTTCGGGCAGGACGGCACGCTCGACATAGAGGTCGACGTTGCAGAGCGCTTCCGCCAGCGAGCGGTCGCGAAGACCCTTCAGGCGGGCGACGAACATGTCATCGCGCACATGTCGTAGCGACTCGATAACAAAAGACCGCCCCCCGACAGGATCGAGGAGCGGCCCGTAAGTTGCCACTGCACCGGGGTCCCCGGTGAAGCTCTTGAGCCGGATCTCGCCGCGCACACCATGGGCCGCACCGAGGCGGCCCACCAGAACGAGCGTCGAGTCCTGTGCCATGCCTGATTACTCGGCGGCGGCGGAGGCAGCAGCCTCGGCAGCAGCGGCGGCCGCAGCAGCGCGCTCCTGGGCCTTCTTCTTCGGCTGGGCCTTCTGCGGGTTGCTCTGGGCTTCGCGCTTGCCAACGCCAACCGACTCGAGGAGGCGGGAGACGCGGTCGGTCGGGGTCGCGCCCTTGGCGATCCAGGCCTTGGCGGACTCGACGTCGAGAACGAGGCGGTCAGCAGCGTCCTTGGCCTTCAGCGGATCGAAGGTACCGATCTTCTCGATGAAGCGGCCATCGCGCGGCATGCGCGAGTCAGCAACAACGACGCGATAGAAGGGACGCTTCTTGGCACCACCACGGGAGAGACGGATCTTGAGGGACATGGGTTCTTCCTTTCGAGTTTCAGTGTCTGTCTTGGGCGCTCATCGCCCGGTTCATTTCTTCTTTCCAAACGGGTTGAACCCGCCGGGGAATCCGCCTCCCAGTCCCGGCAGGCGCGGCGCGCCCAGACCCGGAAGACCGGGCTTGGCGCCCGGACCCATAAGGCCGGGGGGAGGTGAATCTGGGAGCTTGGGCATGGCACCTGGGGCCATGCCCGCCTGCTTTTGCAGTTCTGCGACCTGCTCGGGGCTTGGCTGCGGCATGCCGCCGCCAATGCCAAACATCTGGGCCATCTTGCTCATCGGCCCGCGCTTGGCACCGCCCATGGCCTTCATCATGTCAGCCATCTGGCGATGCTGCTTGAGCAGGCGATTGACGTCCTCAACGCGCGTGCCAGAGCCAGCCGCGATGCGCTTCTTGCGCGAAGCCTTGAGCACATCAGGATTGCGCCGCTCGCCGGGTGTCATCGCCAGAATGATGGCGCGCTGGCGCTTGATGATCTTGCCATCGAGATTGGCCGCCGAGATCTGGTCCTTCACCTTCGCCATGCCGGGCAGCATGCCCATG
>CAISZN010000232.1 GCA_903889985.1 uncultured Hyphomicrobiales bacterium
CGGCGTGGCGGGCTTCAGAGATCAGGCGCAGGATCTTGTGCGAATAGTGCAGCGGCGCGGGCATGAGCTCGGGCGTCTCGCGGCAGGCATAGCCGAACATGATGCCCTGATCGCCCGCGCCTTCGTCCTTGTTGCCGGCGGCGTCGACGCCCTGGGCAATGTCGGCCGACTGCGAATGCAGCAGCACTTCGATGTTGGCACGCTCCCAGTGGAAGCCGTCCTGCTCGTAGCCAATGTCACGAATGGCCTGGCGGGCGAGGTGAATGATGGTGTCTTCCGTGATCTTGGGACCGCGGACTTCGCCGGCGATCACGACGCGGTTCGTCGTTGCCAGGGTCTCGCAGGCGACACGGATCTGGTAGGGGTCGATGCCGGCATTGGCACCTTCGCGGAAGAAGAGATCCACGACTTCGTCGGAGATGCGGTCGCAGACCTTGTCCGGATGACCTTCCGAAACGGATTCACTCGTGAAGAGGAAGCTTTTACGAGTCACTGCGATGGCTCCGACTCTGGCGTTAGGGGACCGTGGCCCCCATTGGGTCAGCCGACGGAATCTGGGCGCGGTTTTTCCGCGTGGACCGTTTTAGCGAACGATATTCAGCGGTCAAGCGAAATTCCGAACGCATCGTTCTATATATCGAACGATTGACTAGTCAATCGACTGAGGGGCGTCCTCGGCTCCCGCAAGCGCAATGACGAGATCCAGTACGCGCCGACGGACCTTCGCATCCTTGATGCTGGCGAAGGCCTTGTTGAGCTGGATGCCTTCGACGGTCGAAAGAAAATCCACCACATAGGCGGACGAGACCGGCTCGGAAAATCCTGGCGTCAGGGCGCTGTCGGCGAGCGGCGCACCCTCGAAAAAGAAGGACGGCGGGACCTGGAGCGTCTTGGAGATCTGCTGGAGGCGGCTGGCCCCGATGCGGTTGGTGCCCTTCTCGTATTTTTGCACCTGCTGGAAGGTGAGCCCGAGCGCCTCACCCAGCTTTTCCTGACTCAGACCAAGCAGAACCCGTCGCATCCGCACCCGGCTGCCCACATGCTTGTCGATCGGATTGGGAATCTTCATCACACGCCAGGGTCTCAGGGGCGGTGCGGCGCTCCGCTCTGCACGTAATACGTGAACCGGGGCGTGGCCTGCAACGCAAATCTGGCAATTCGTCCATGTATCCAGAGTTTTAGCGGCGCCATTTACCTAGTGAAGACGCTATAAGACTGAAGAACATTAAGGTGAGAAAGCCAACCCAGGGGTATTTTGCAAAGATCGTCGCGGGAATTCCTTTGGGAAGACCCTCGTCGATAACACCTTCAACCCCTAGAGGAAGGCTGGAGAGCACCCGCCCATAGGGATCGACCACAGCCGAGATCCCCGTATTGGCCGAACGCACGAGGGGCAAACCTTCCTCGATGGCGCGCAGCCGCGCCTGGGCAAAGTGCTGGTAGGGCCCTGCAGTGGTGCCAAACCAGCCATCATTCGTCACATTGAGCAGGAGGCCGGGCCTCTCAGCCACAGCATTCGCCGGCATGACCTCGCCTGAAAATATCGCCTCGTAACAGATGAGCGGCGCCACCGGTGGAAGACCTGGCACGCCAAGGCGGCGCAGATGGTCGCCCGGCTCGAAGCCCCCCGGAATATGGACGAACTGGCGCAGATGCAGCTTTTCCAGCAGGGCCTGAAAGGGCAGATATTCGCCGAAGGGCACCAGATGGACCTTGTCAGTGCTATCGAGAATCGCTCCACCCTGACCGAGAACCTGGACCGAGTTGAAATAATTCACCCGGAATTCTCCGGGCAGGGCAGCTCGACCAGCAGGCTCGGCGCGGGCAGCGCCCGTGATGAGAACCGCATTCGGGCCCAGTGCCTTGCCGATCCGCGCCATGGCCTGCGGGTCGCGGGAAAGCAGGAAGGGAAAAGCCGATTCGGGCCAGATGAGATGAGTCACATCAGCGATGCCGCTATGCTGGGGCGACGTCGCGCGGTCTGACAGCGACAGATAATGATCGAGGATCTCGTCCTTCCGGTCAGAGCGGAATTTTTCGTCCTGCGGCAGGTTGGGCTGCATGATGCGCAGCTTCACACCGGCCTGAAACTCGGTCGGCCCCTTGGACAGGCGCACCATGCCAAAGCCGGCGAGGCCGAGCAGCACAATCACCGCAAGCGCCAGCGGTGCATAGTGCTTCTGGGCCGCTGCGCTTCCCGGCCTGTCGATGAGGGTTGCGGGAGCTGCGAAGATCGCCACGGCCAGAACGGTCAGCCCGTAGAGGCCGACCAGCGATGCCGCCTGCCCGAGCACCAGATTGCCGCCGAGCGCCATCCCAAGGACATTCCAGGGGAACCCGGTCAGCACATGGCCGCGCAGCCATTCGGAGGCGCCCAGCCCAAGGGCGAGCGCCAGAATCCGCGTGGATCCCGATGACCAGAAGATCCGCGCGATGGCAAAGCCAATGGCGGTAAAGATCGCAAGGACGGCAGGAAGGCCCAGCACACCAAGGGGAAGGGCCCAGGCAAACTGGTCCGCCTCCACCAGAAAGGCGGCGCCAAGCCACCAGAGGCCGGCGACAAAATAGCCAAAGCCAAGCCACCATCCCGCTGAAGCCGCGTCCCCTAGCCCTGCAAAGCGTGAAGGTGTTCGGGTGCCATCGGCAGCCCGAACCGATCCGTCGAGCAACCAGACGCCAACCGTCATGGGCACGAGCATCGCCGGAAAGATGTCGAGCGGCGGCATGGCCAGCGCCCCCACCGCGCCGGCAAGGAAGGCGTAAAGGCGACGCTGCCATCCCCAGGCCAGAATGATGCGGTGGGCGAGAGAAGTCATGCGGATTCCGTATGGCCGCGAATCACGGCTGGGCTCGCGCCATCCTATGCCGATCGTGTGTGGCGAAAATTCCTCAGCTCAAGCAGGGGAGCTTCCCGATGAGGATTCGTCCTTCGTGCCCGGTGGCTCCGCGGGCTTGAGGCGAAGACGCAAGCGCTTCACTCGGCGCGGGTCGGCATCGAGGATTTCGACTTCAGTGGCAACATCAAGCCGAAGGATTTCGCCTCGTACCGGCACCCGGCCCGCGACAGCCGAAACCAGACCGCCAATGGTATCCACTTCCTCAAGATCCACGTCGGTGATGATCTCGCTGCCAATCTTCTCGGCCACGTCCTGCAGGTTGGCCCGGGCATCGATCATGTAGGTGCCGTCGGGTAAGGCTTCGATCTTGGGGCTTTCATCCAGATCGTGCTCGTCCTCGATGTCACCAACAATCATCTCGACGATGTCTTCGATGGAGACCAGACCGTCGGTGCCGCCATATTCGTCGATCACCAATGCCATGTGAGTGCGGCTGGCCTGCATTTTCACGAGCAGGTCGAGGGCGGGCATGGAGGGCGGGGCAAAGAGCACGGGCCGCAGGATGTTCGCCTTGGACAGCGGCAGGTTGAGATCCAACCCGCCCAGATTGATGATGCGATTGAGATCGGCCGGACCGGAAGAGGGCGGACGCGGACGCGTGCGACCGCTTTCAGCTGCACGCGCAACGTAATCGACAAAATCGCGGATATGGATCATGCCACGCGGATCATCGAGGGTCTCCGCATAGACGGGCAGGCGCGAATGGCCCGCGGTCCGGAACACCGAAAGTACCTCATTGAGGGTCGTTTCGATGCTGATCGAAATGATGTCGGCGCGCGGAACCATCACGTCGCTGACGCGCAATTCATGAAGGGAGAGGACGTTCTTGAGCAGCAGGCGTTCCTGCGCCGTGAAGGCATCCTGGGTGGACGAATCTTCGAGTGCCTCCTCGATATCCTCGCGGACCGACGCGCCATTCATGCCAAAGAGCATGCGCAGGCGATCGAGGAGCCCGGGTTTTCGAGGAGAGTCGTGGTCGGAATGGCTCATGTCGCGCGCGTCTCCGGCTCTGCATCCGCATAGGGGTCAGCGATACCAAGTCCGGCGAGTATGCGGCGCTCCATGTCTTCCATTTCCTCTGCCTCCTCTTCGACCTCATGATCGAAGCCAAGCAGATGCAGGGTGCCATGCACGATGAGATGCGTGTAGTGGGCGCGAAGATCCTTGCCCTCGTCCCTGGCTTCCCGCTCGACGGTTTCCAGCGCCACAGCGATGTCGCCAAGAAGGGGAGCATCCTCCAGCTCATCGGCATCGGCCGCTGGGAAAGATAGCACGTTCGTCGGCTTGTCGAGACCACGCCACTGGGCATTGAGCTCCCGGATGCGCGCATCATCACACAGCAGCAGGCTGATCTCGGCGCCATCCATGGTCAAAACGCCCGATCCCGCGAGCGTGGCCTCGACCGCAATCCGCGTGGCGTCCTCAGCCCAGGCCAGAGCTTCCCAGCCTGGGGCCTCTGTCAGAATATCGATACTCGTGCTCATCAGCTGGTCCGGGGTGCCCCGCTTTGCGGATTGCCCTCATAGGCATCGACGATGCGGCGCACCAGGTCGTGTCGTACCACGTCCTTGCCGGTGAATTTCACATGGCCGATGCCTTCAAGCCCGCTCAGAAGGCCTATCGCCTCGCTGAGGCCCGACTTCTGGCCGGGAGGAAGGTCGGTCTGGGTCGGATCGCCGGTGATGATCATGCGCGAGCCTTCGCCAAGGCGCGTCAGGAACATCTTCATCTGCATGGAGGTCGCATTCTGCGCCTCGTCGAGCAGGACGCAGGCACTGGCCAGGGTGCGACCGCGCATGAAGGCGAGTGGAGCCACTTCGATCATGCCGGTCTGCAAACCGCGCTCGACGGTGCGTCCATCCATGAAGTCATAGAGTGCGTCATAGATGGGCCGCAGATAGGGGTCGACCTTCTCGCGCATGTCACCGGGCAGGAAGCCCAGGCGCTCGCCCGCTTCCACGGCGGGGCGCGACAAGATGAGGCGCTCGACCGCGCCCTGTTCGAGAAGGGATACCGCATAACCGACTGCCAGCCAGGTCTTGCCGGTGCCGGCAGGGCCTTCGGCGAAGGTCAGTTCATTGCGCTTGAGCAGGCGCAGGTAGAGATCCTGTGCGGCATTCCGCGCCCGGACGGCGCCACGCTTGCGTGTCGCCACCTGTTCGAAAGAGGTGCGAGTCACTTCCGGTTGCGGGAAAAGTGTCCCCTGCAAGGCGCCTTCCTCGATGGCGCCGTCGACGTCACCCAGCGTCACCGCATGGCCATGCTTGACCCGCTCATAGAGCGTTTCAAAAACGCGGCGCGCCTGATCGCAGGACTCAGCTGGTCCCTTGATGGTGACATGATTGCCATTGGTACTGGCACTGACACCGAGGCGGCGTTCGATCTTGGCAATGTTCTGGTCGTATTGGCCAAAGACCAGAGAGGCAAAACGATTGTCATCAAAGGCCAGAGTGATTTCTGTCGGCGGCGACTCGCGCGGAGGAGTCGGGACCGGGCGGATAGTGTCGGATCTGCTCTGCGAAGGTGATCTCAACCCGGCTGCTCCTTCTGCTCACTCGCCAATCGACCGTGAAGAGAATTGGGTCCCGACTCGATGATGGTGACATCAACGATGGAGCCGATCAGATCCGCAGGCCCATCGCAATGGACGGCTTGCAAGTAGGGCGTTTTTCCCCCGATCTGGCCGGGATGACGCCCTGTCTTTTCGAAGAGCACGGGAAGGGTCCGGCCAACGGTGGCCGCATTGAAGGCGCGACGCTGGTCATCGACCAGCTTCTGCAACCGCGCCAGACGCTCGACCTTCACCTCCTCGGCGACCTGATCCTCCATGGTCGCTGCACCGGTGCCCGGCCGTGCGGAATATTTGAAGAAATAGCTCGAGGCGAAATTCACCTGCGTGACGAGATCGAGGGTCGCCTGAAAATCAGCCTCGCTCTCGCCGGGAAAGCCGACGATGAAGTCAGATGACAGGGCCAGATCAGGCCGCGCCGCGCGAAGCTTCTCGATCAACTGGAGATAGGACGCGGCCGTATGCTTGCGGTTCATCGCCGCAAGAATGCGATCCGAGCCCGACTGCACCGGCAGATGCAGGAAGGGCATCATGGCGGGCAGGTCGCGATGGGCAGCGATGAGCTCCTCATCGAGATCGTTGGGATGGCTCGTCATGTAGCGGATGCGCGCGATGCCCGGAATTTCAGCCAGACGGTAAGCCAGACGGCCAAGTGACCAGGTGGCTCCATCCGGTCCTTCGCCATGATAGGCGTTGACGTTCTGGCCAAGGAGCGAAACTTCGCGCACGCCGGATTGAGCCAATCGGCTCACTTCCTCGACGATCTGGGACACGGGACGCGAGACTTCGGCACCGCGCGTGTAGGGCACGACGCAGAAGGTGCAGAATTTATCGCAGCCTTCCTGCACGGTGACGAAGGCGCTCACCCCTCGCTCCCGGATTTTTTCCGGCGCAGGAGCTGTCAGGTGATCGAACTTGTCCTCGGCGGGGAAATCCGTGTCGACCACACCCGGCGTCTGGCGGGCACGGTCGATCAGATCGGGCAGGCGATGATAGCTCTGCGGACCCACCACGAGATCGATTGCGTTCTGCCGCCGCAGGAGCTCGCGCCCCTCGGCCTGGGCAACGCAGCCAGCCACCGCAATCATGGTCTCCTCGCCCTGGACGGCCCGCTCCTGCTTGAGCAGGCGCAGCTTCCCGAGCTCCGAGAAGACCTTTTCGGAGGCATGCTCACGAATGTGGCAGGTGTTCAGAATGATCAGATCCGCCTGCGAGACGTCCTGCGTTTCCACGAATCCCTGTGGCGCGAGAACGTCGGTCATCCGAGTCGCATCATAGGCATTCATTTGACAGCCATAAGACTTCACGAAAACCCGGCGGGCATTGGCGCCCTGGCTCGGGGGACGGATGGCAGTCGTGGCTGTATCTTCTGGCATGGAGGAGATGACCGGGTCCTTGTTCTGCTCGGCTGATCGTCGCTTCTAGCCTTTTTTGACCTCCAGGAGAACAGGTCGGCGGCCACGAGCACTAGCAAGAAAAGCGCCGGTCACTGATTTCGCTTCATGACGAGCGCCCGCGCACGGGTTCCGTCGGCCTTGGCGTAATAGCCATCCCGCTGGCCGACCACTCCGAAGCCCAGGTGTCCGTAAAGCGTGCGGGCCGGGGCATTGGCCTCCTCGACCTCCAGGAAGACACTGGCCGTGCCGGCGGCCCGGAGGGTTTCAAGATGTTTTTCAAGGAGCTGGCGGCCAAGACCCTTGCCGCGCCGGGCTGAATCCACGGCGATGGTCAGCAGCTCCGCCTCATCCAGGACCTTGCGCGACAGGGCGAACCCATCGACCCGCCGGCCCTGCCCATCGGTGATGACATGGGAGAGGACGGTTGAATCCTGCAGCAGGGCTGCAAATTCATCCGCTCCCCAGCCCCGGGCAAAGGACTGGGCGTGGATCGCCACGCAGGCCGGCACATGATCGAGCCGCATGGGGCGGACGAAGCCCTCCTCGCGGCTGGAAAAGAACGGCAGCATCAGGCCACGGGCCTTGGCTGGGGCAGTTTCACATCCGGCGGCTTGATGTAGAGCGGCCGGGGCAGAGCCGTGGCCGGATCGGCCAGCATGCCGAGCCTTGCGACAAAGGTGATGTCGGGTGCCAGGGTTTCCCCCAGAACCTCGGCGCGCACCGCGCGCGACCCGGCGACCGCGGCCATGGACTGGGCGCCATTGCCTGTGATCCGGAACGGACCCCGGCCGAAGACCTCCACCATCTGCTCGACGAGCAGGACCTGTGGTCCGACCAGCACCGCCCCGGAGGGCGAGAAGGACTGGGCATAAACCTGCCCGTGGTGGGCATCGACAGCCGCAATGATTGTGTCAGCCCCACCTTGGAGAATCAGGGGCGCGGCGAGGGCGGCCAGCGTCGAAACCCCAACCACAGGAATTTTCCGGGCAAGACCGAATGCCCGCGCCGCCGAAAGACCAACACGGATGCCCGTGAAGGACCCCGGCCCCACGGTCACGGCGACCCTGTCGAGCCGCTCGAAGCCGCCGCCATGGGCCATGATCCGCGCGATCAGCGGCAGCAGGGCCTCCGCATGGCCCCGCGCCATTTCAATGCGCTCCTGGGCCATGGGGCCGAGCGTGCTGTCAAACAGGCAGGCAGTCACAGCCGGCAGGGCGGTGTCGATGGCGAGCAGTCTCATGGCTTCAGTTTGGCCGCTTCACCTTGCCCCGGCAATGCTCACATCTGCTCGACGGCCTGAACCTCGGGCACATAGGTCCGCAGCATGTTCTGGATGCCGTGCTTCAGGGTGGCCGTGGAGGAGGGGCAGCCAGAGCAGGCGCCCTTCATGGTCAGGAAGACAACGCCTTCCTTGAAACCGCGGAAGGTGATGTCGCCGCCGTCACCGGCAACAGCCGGACGGACGCGGGTCTCAATCAGTTCCTTGATGGTGGCGACGGTCTCGCCATCGGCGGGATCGAAGAATTCATCTTCAAGATCACCGGCCTCATCCTCGTCCCGCAGAATCGGGATGCCCGAGGTGAAGTGCTCCATGATCGCGCCGAGGATCGCGGGCTTGAGATGCTGCCACTCGCCATCAGCCTTCGTCACCGAGACGAAGTCATAGCCCAGGAAAACGCCACTGACCCCATCAATGGAGAAAAGGGCCTGGGCAAGCGGTGAGCGGGCCGCCTCTTCGCGGCTGCGCAATTCGAGGGTGCCGCTCGACAGCACAGTGCGGCCGGGCAGGAACTTGAGCGTGGCCGGATTGGGCGTCGCCTCGGTCTGGATGAACATGGGCTCTCTCCTCAGCGTCCGGTTCAAGGCCGGCGATGATCACCCCCCAGATATCGGACTTTGCGCGGGCAGATGCAACCTTGGAGCGCTCGGCTCCTCCCGGACATGCGGGCCGAAGGCCCGCGGTCCATCAGCATACGAAGCCGAGGATGTCGCGGACCAACTTCATGTTGACCGCGGCGATTTCGCGGGCACGGTTGGAGCCATCGCACAGGACCGCATCGAGATAGGGGATGTCGTTCTGCAGGCGCTTCATCTCACCGCCGATGGGCCCGAGCTTCTCGACTGCGAGATCAACGAGCGCTGCCTTGAAGGCGGAGAACTGGCCACCGCCGAACTGCTGCAGCACAGAGTCCTTGGACTGGTCAGCAAGCGCGGCAAAAATGCCGACAAGGTTGTCTGCCTCCGGGCGCCCGGCTAGGCCCGCGACTTCCGATGGCAGGGCCTCAGGATCTGTCTTCGCCTTGCGAACCTTCTGGGCAATCGTGTCCGCATCGTCTGCGAGATTGAGGCGCGAATAATCGGACGGGTCCGACTTCGACATTTTCTTCGTGCCGTCGCGCAGGCTCATGACGCGGGTCGCAGGACCCTGGATCAAGGGCTCGGGCTGCGGGAAGAAAGCATCACCAAACCCATTGGCCTCGATGCTGGCGGCAAAGTCGTTGTTGAACTTCTGGGCGACGTCGCGCGCAAGTTCGAGATGCTGCTTCTGGTCCTCGCCAACCGGCACATGGGTGGCGCGATAGACGAGAATGTCGGCCGCCATCAGAGTCGGATAGGCGTAGAGGCCGACGGATGCGTTC
>CAISZN010000233.1 GCA_903889985.1 uncultured Hyphomicrobiales bacterium
CCATGGGCATCGAGGCACTCAAGCAGGGCGTTCCGTGAACTGTTGTGACCGGCTGCCGGGATCGCGGCTGCCCACCAGAGCGTAGGCCCGGGCGTGGGCCTCGTCGAGGCCGCGTTGCACGGCCTGCCGGGCGCCTTCGAGTGCTGCCTCGTCTGCGTCGCGCGAAACCAGGATCGGGTCACCCAGGACCATGGCACCGCGCCCGAAGGGCAGGCCAATGGAGGCGCTGTCCCAGCTCCTGAAGTCGATCCGGTGGCTGCTGACCACGGCAATTGGATAGATCGGCCGTCCCGACATCTGGGCCAGGGTCACGATTCCCAGCCCTGCCACCCGGGACACCTTGGGGATGTCGGCAGTGAGCACCACGGTCGAACCCTGGGAGAGCTGGCGCAACATTTCGCGCAGGGCAGCAACGCCGCCCCGCTTGCGCTGTTTCGAGGGTTGCCCGCCCGAGCCCCTGATCGGGGTGACGCCCAGCCGTTCGAGGATCCGGGCATTGAGTTCGCCATCGTCGGACCGGGAGATCAGCGCGCTGACCGAAGCGCCCTTCGGCCAGGCAAAGTGAATCATGAAATGCTGCCCGTGCCACATGGCAGCGATCACTGGCAGCTTCTCACGCATGGCTTCCGGAAAGCCTGCGGGCTCGCAGGTGAAGCGGGTCGTGGCGCGCAAGAGCTTCAGGTAGCCGACGGCGACAAGTCCGACGGCGGCCTGAATGATGCGGGACCGGCCCAATCGTTTCAGCATGCGCTGGCTCCGGCCTGCCGGTCCGCGATCCTGACCTCAGGCCGGATCGAGGAAACGGTGCAGATGCACAATGAAATAGCGCATCTGGGCGTTATCGACGGTCTGCTGGGCCTTGGCCTTCCAGGCGGAATAGGCAGAGGCATAGTTCGGGAAGATGCCGACGCAGTCGATCTGCGAGGGGTCGCGGAAATCGACACCGTCGATGGACTTCAGCTCACCTCCGAAAACGAGGTGGAGCAGCTGTTCGGATTCGTGCTCATGGTCGGTCATGTTGTTTCCGCTA
The DNA here is from genome assembly GCA_903889985.1 of uncultured Hyphomicrobiales bacterium. Taxonomy (GTDB): domain Bacteria; phylum Pseudomonadota; class Alphaproteobacteria; order Rhizobiales; family Beijerinckiaceae; genus Terripilifer. Next base: position 1,031 of record CAISZN010000233.1, read on the forward strand.
TCGAAAGTTGTTGTCTTGGCTGCCGTCAGCCCTGCCGGCCAGCAGAACTGGCCCGCCGCAAGACCGCGGTGAGTTCCCCGTGCAACTGCCGGGCCGCAGCTCCCAGTAACCCATGGCGCGTTGCCAACTGGTTATATCGGGGCGCCTGCCCATCCAGTCCCGCGAGCGTTCCTCCAGCCTCGCACAGAATGATATCGGCGGCCGCTATATCCCAATCGCAGGCATTGGTCGAGGCGATGCCGGCATCGAGCGATCCCTCGGCGACACGCGCGATGCGATAGGCCAGGGAAGGGATTCGCGGCTCCATTTCGAAGCTAAGACCTTCTTCCAGCATCCTTTTCATGAGACTGGGTGGTCCCGCGACAAGGCCCCCGGCGAGTTTCTGACGGGAGGAAACTGCGATGGGGGAACTATTTCGCGTCGCGCCGAGTCCCAGCGCGGCAACAAAGGTTTCCTCGCGCGCAGGCAGGTGGATGATTCCCGCCACCGGACGGCCGTCGCTGACCAGCCCGATGCAGACCGCCCAGCGCGGATCGCCATTCATGAAGGCACGGGTGCCATCAATTGGGTCGACGACCAGCAGGAGCCTTCGTGACAGGCGGTCTTCCGTGTCTGCTGTTTCCTCGGACAGCCAGCCAGCCTCGGGAAGCAGTGGGCGCAGTGTCCGGTTGAGAAAACCGTCAACGAGATGGTCGGCCTCGGTGACGGGAGAGCCGCCTTCCTTGCTCTGCACGTCTGCGCTCGTGCGTTCGCCGGGGCGGAAATAGGACATGGCCATTCCACCGGCAGTGCGCGCAATCTCTGTCAGGCGCGACAGCAGGGCTGGATCATGGAATCGGTCACTCAAAAGATGCACCCGCCTTTGCTCAGGCAGACTAATGCCAGCTCAGGCCGCCGGGCAAGGAAGCAATGTCACCGCAGCCTGCCGATCCCAAATCCGCCGTTCAGGCGGAGATGGGCTGGAACAGAGGCCCCCTGCGGCGGAAAGGGCGCAAATGCCGGTGGGGCATCGAAGGGCCCAAGATCCCGGCGGGCCTGCGGCTCGACGCGCAGCCGCTCCTGCACCCTGACGCAGTTGCCGGGGACGCCGGCAGGCACGAAGCCCGGTCCGTAGCTGTCGCACAGTTTCTCGGCAGGGGTCTGGCGCACACGCCCGGTCTCCGCTGCCGGCGCAGCGCCTGCCCACAGGGCCGTAGTCGCAGCAAAAAGGCAGGCGGAAAGCCTTGGCATGGAGAATGACCCGTTGGATGACAGGCGACAGATGCCAACAACATCGTGGCAAGATCGTGATGAAAAGGCGAGACAGTCCGTGATCGCACGACCCTGTGAATTCATGTGGACAGTTTGTCGCGCCCGTCGCCAAGAATGGCCTGCACCAAGGCCAGGGCAGCGACCGCTGCAGTATCCGCGCGCAGGATCCGTGGGCCCAGAGAAATGCACACCGACGGCGTAACCTTCATGAGCAATGCGCGCTCGGCCGGATCAAAGCCGCCTTCGGGACCGATGATCACGGCACAGGATTTCATGTGGGCATGCGCCTGCAGTGCAGCAACCGGATCAAGCACCGGTGCATCCTCGTCGCAGAAGACCAGCAGCCGATCCTGTGGCCAGTCTCTCAGAACGACGTCGAGCGGGCGTGGCTCGTCGATGACCGGCAGGCTGAGGATACCGCATTGCTCTGCAGCCTCGATTGCATTGGCCTGCATGCGCTCCTGATTGAGGCGATGCACCTGCGTGCGTCGTGTCAGGATCGGTGTCAGGCGCGCCGCGCCCATCTCGACCGCCTTCTGCACCATGTAGTCCAGGCGGGCGTGTTTGAGCGGCGCGAAAAGATAGCTGACATCGGCAGCTTGATCCTGTGGTCGTGTTTGTTCGCGCGCGATCAGCGACGCAGATTTTCTGGATGCCAGTGCGAGCTCGGCCTTCCACTCCCCGTCGCGTCCATTGAAGACAAGGACCGGGTCGCCAGCGCCCATGCGAAGCACATTGACGAGATAGTTGGTCTGCTCGCGTGTGAGCGCGATCTCGCCGCCGGAAACCAGAGGCGCGTCGAGGTGGAGGCGGGGCGCGTCGAAGTCGTAGCGGGACACATTTGGCTCCGGTGATGTGCCTGTCTAGACAGGGCGAGCGGCTCAGGCAATCAGGCCTGTGCTGAAGCGCGCCTTGAGCCTCAGCGGTCGGCTTGCTATGACACGCCTCCCTGACGCGCCAGAGAGAATGACATGAGAGCGGCACGACTGTTCCCCACCGGCCTCGCCGGCGCGGCCCTCGCCCTTGCCTTCGGACTGAGCCAGGCCGGAGCCCAGAGCCTCCTGACTTATCCCGGCGGCCTGTCCACCATGCAGCCCCCATCGGCTCCCCCGGTCGCGCCGCCGCCTGCTGCTCTGACCGCGCCTCCGGTCGTGGCTCCCGCTCCCGAGGCCGCCGCCCCGGCTGAGGCGGCACCTCAGGCTGAAGGTCCAGCCTCGACCTGTGACACGGACATGATGAAGCTGCAGGAAAAGCGCGGCAAGACCATGGAAGCCGTGAACAATGCGGTGAAGCCCAACAAGAAGGGCCAGGTGGATCCGATGGTTGCCTGCCCGAACCTGCGCAAGCTCGTGTCCGTCGAGACCGAGATGAAGACATGGATGGTCAAGAACCAGAGCTGGTGCAGCATTCCCGATCAGGTCATGGACCAGATGAAGGAAGGCTTCAGCAAGACGTCAGAGATCGCCGACCGCGCCTGTGCGGCCGCTTCCCAGATGCGCAAGGCCCAGCAGCAGATGCAGACCGGCGGCCCGGCCGGCATGCGTCCCCAGGCGCCAAAACTGCCCTCCGGCCCGCTGTGATCGACGAACCGGCGGGGCTGGCCCCGCCGAGCGCACTTCCCGATTCCATCCGCAGCGCCTGGCTGGCGCGCCTGCCGGCTGCCTGGCTGCCTTTTGTCCAGCTTGCTCGCATTGACCGGCCCATTGGCTGGTGGCTTCTGCTGCTGCCCTGCTGGTGGTCCTCTGCTCTGGCGGGCATCGCCAATCGGCAGGGGCCGAACCTCCTGCATCTGGCCCTGTTCCTCATTGGCGCCATCGCCATGCGCGGGGCCGGCTCGACCTACAATGATCTCGTCGACCGGGAGATCGACGCGAAGGTCGAGCGAACCCGCAACCGCCCGCTTCCGTCCGGCAGGGTGAGTGTCAGGGCCGCGAAACTGTTCATGCTGGCCCAATGCGGAGTCGGGGCGTTCGTCCTGTTCAGCCTGAACTGGTTTTCAGTGGGGCTGGGGATCTGCTCGCTTTTCATCGTGGCGGCCTATCCCTTCATGAAGCGGATCACCTTCTGGCCCCAGGCGGTCCTCGGCCTCGCCTTTGCCTATGGCGGGCTGATGGGGTGGGCTGCCGCCTTGGGCAGCCTGAGCTGGTCCGCTGTCGCGATCTATGCCAGCGCGATCACCTGGACCATCGGCTATGACACCATCTACGCCCTGCAGGATGCACGCGACGATGCCATCGCCGGGGTGCGCTCAACCGCGCGGCTTTTCGCCGACAACGTGAAGCGAGGGGTTGGGAGCTTTTACGCGCTGGCCGTGATGGCCGGGGCGCTCGCGCTGGCTGGCGCAGGTGGTGGAAAGCTTGGCTGGGCGGGCCTGGCCGGCTTCGCCCTGCATCTGGCCTGGCAGATCCGCACCCTCGAGCCCGCTGATCCCGCGCGGGCGCTCATGCTGTTTCGGGCCAACCGGGACGCGGGGCTCATCTTCTTTGCTGGCCTTGCTGCCGACGGTTGGTTTGCGCGCTTCGTGGGCTGAGCGGAACCAAACCCCTGCCAGGACGTTGAGACCCCGAAGGCCGCCTGGGCGGCCATTGGGGCTTGTACGGCAATGCTGAAATGGGCCTTGTTCCTGTTCGTGATCTCGATCGTGGCGGCAGCTTTCGGATTTACTGGCATTTCAGCGGCGACCGCCGGGATTGCGCGCATTCTGTTCACGGTCTTTATCGTGATGTTTGTGGTGCTTCTGGTGCTCGGCCTCATGGCCGGCGAGGTGCTTTTCTAGGTCAGGCGGTTGAGGTTTTCCGCGTGGACCGGCCGGCGTTCCCGCAGGGGTGTCGGATCGGGGCGGAAGACCTCCCCATCCCGAAGCGGAGCCGGACGAGGCCCAAAGGGCCAGTCTGAACGGGCCGGCGGGAGTTTCCGGCGGGGTGCCGTTCCCGGGGTCGGTGACTCGCGGTGCGGCGAGACGGACTCATTGTCTTTGCGCATGATGCCGCTCCTCACTCGTAGCAGATGATTTCGCGTTCGCCGTTATGGACGGCCGCATCGGGCGCAGGCCGGCCGGGCTTGCGGCGGGTCAGGATGCGCGGGCGGCGGTTGGTGAGGGCCTTGCCGCGACGGCGCTGGGGCCGCACACGACCCAGGCGGACCTGTCCTACGCACTTTTCAGTGCCCTCGAGTTCGCCTGGCTGGCGCTCGATGAATTTCGGCAGGCCGAAAAAGGACGCGTAATATTTCCACTCCGCGACGATGGCATCGTCCTCGGCGGTCTCAAGAAGCTCGACCGAGAGATCCGGGTCCATGTGGCGCAGGCTGAGCCGGTAGAGCGCACGGCCCTGATCATCGCTGAGGAGGCTCAGGACCACCCCGCGATAGGCGCTGGCTGGAATGCCAACCCGCATGTCGATGCCCTGGAAGCGGCGGGAAATGATGACCGATCGCTGTTCGATCCGCACGTCCCGGACTGCGCCGTCAGCGCGCCGGTCTTCCTGTCGAATTCGCCTGACCTGCTCGAAGGTCGCCATGTTCTGAGCCCCTGTTGAGTGCCGGAGGTGTTCCCTCTCTGGCAATCAGCATGGCTCCCGGACGGCGTTTGATTTGCTAACGCGGGAGGCCCGCAAAGCCCCTCAGGCGGGCATTTTCACGGGCGTGCTCAAGGACTGGAAGACGAATTCCATCAAATTCGAACTATCTCGCCAAGGCCTTGGAAATGGCCTCAGAATCGGGCCTCTGAGAAGACCGGATCGACGGTGCCGGCCCATGGCCCGGCATAGCGCTCGAGCCAGGTCTCGGCGACGGTGCGCCCGCTCGACACGCGCTCTTCCAGCAGGTCGAGATAGGTGCCTTCGTCCCGGCCGGAGGCATCGAGGCGCGCCCTGCTGGCAAGGCCCGCCCGGGCGATCTTCACGACCTCGGCACCGATCTCCTGCAGGCTGCGACCGCCTATGCTGGCCTTCAGGCCGAGGCGTGGAACCTCATCGCGCAGGGTCTGACGCTGTTGGGCGTTCCAGCCCTTGGCGATGTCCCAGGCCGCATCCAGGGCGCTGTCGTCGTAGAGCAGGCCGGTGAACAGGGCGGACAGGGCGAGGATCTGGCTTTGGGTGCCCACGTCGGCCCCGCGCATCTCAAGGAAGCGCTTCAGGCGCACCTCGGGAAAGATGGTCGAGAGATGGTTCGCCCAGTCCGACATGGTGGCGCGCTCGCCCGGCAGGGCCGCAAGGCGACCGTCCAGCAGGTCGCGGAAATCAGCCCCCGCGACATCGTGATAAGTCTCTCCGCGCTTCACAAAATACATCGGCACTTGAAGGGCATAGTCGACATAACGTTCGAAGCCCATGCCGTCTTCGAAGGCGAAGGGCAGCATGCCGGCGCGCGCATTGTCCGTGTCTCGCCAGATCTCCGAGCGCTCGGAGAGGCGGCCGCAGGGCTTGCCGTCGACGAAGGGTGAATTGGCGAAAAGCGCGGTGGTGAGCGGCTGCAGGGCGACGGAAACCCTCAGCTTTTTCACCATGTCGGCTTCGGATGCGAAGTCGAGGTTCACCTGCACGGTGCAGGTCCGGTACATCATGTCGAGGCCACGGGTGCCGACCTTCGGCATATAGGATGTCATGATTTCATAGCGGCTCTTGGGCATGGCCGGCGTTTGCGCCAGGGTCCATTTCGGGCTCATGCCAAGGCCGAGGAACGCCATGCCATGGCGCGAGGCGACGTCATTGGCGAGCAGGATATGGGCGTCGAGTTCCTGCGCGGTGGCGTGGAGGTCCGCGACAGGTGCGCCGGAAAGCTCAAATTGCCCGCCCGGTTCGAGCGAGATCGCTGCGCCCCCCACCGGGTCAAACAGCCCAATCAGGACCCCACGGTCCTCGATGGCTTCCCAGCCGCTGGCATCTCGCATGCCTTCCAGCAGGGCGCGGATGCCGCCCTGGCCACGTTCCGGACGGCCCTCGTAAGGCACCGGGGCCAGATCATCCACATAGAAGGGGGTCTTTTCGTGCTCTGTCCCGAGCTTGAAGCTCCGCGCAGGCTTCATGCCCTCTTCCAGCCAGCCAATCAGTTCGGCGCGCGACTGAATCGGCGTGAGGTCGGAAATATCACGGGCCATGCAGGGTTCCAGAGCGACAGCGGATCAGACGGGAAGCCCCCGCAGCGCCCCTTAAATAGGCGGCGACCCCGCCGGAGGCAACTGGCAGCTCGCTGCCGAGAGGCTCGCATAGGCTCAAAATATATTTCCGGACCGGGCGGCGGGATGATTGTCAGTCTCGGAGATCAAATTAACGCGTAAATAAATTTTCACCCCTAACTTCAGGTCTGAACGAGGACCGTACATGACCGTCATTCAGAGATTCATCCAGGATGAACGGGGTTCGCCCTCGATCGAATATGGCGTGATTGGCACCCTTCTGGCCGTGATGTGCATCGCCGGAGCCCGTCAGATTGGCTTGAATCTCAACGCGAAGTGGTTGGGGCCACTGTCTGCTGCCTTTAACTGAGGGCCGATTTTTCGGGCCGGACCTTTCGGGCCAGTCGGCCCACCACCCCATAGGCACTCACGATAGCCCCGACCCCGAAGAGGGTCGCACCCGCCAGGATGCCAAGTAGCACGCCTTCCGGGCCAAAGCGGCTCGCGCCCCATGTCACGAAGGGAATCGTCCCCAGCGTCGCGCGGCCCCAGTTGAAGAGTGCAGCCAGAAAGGCCTTGTCGAGGGTGTTGAAGGCGGCATTGGCTGCAAAGATGCAGCCCAGGAAAATCCAGGCTGCAGCGCCCCAGTTGCAGAAGAAACGCACCAGCTGTGCCGTGTCGCCCGAAGCGCTGAACAGCCAGACGATCCCGTCCTGGGCGAAAAACAGGATCCCCCAGACCACGACCACATAGGAAATGATGAAGCCGAAGCAGTTGCTCAAGGTCGCCCGCACACGGCCATAGAGCCCGGCGCCGAAATTCTGGCCGATGATCGGGCCGACTGCCCCCGACATGGCGAAAAGGACGCCAAAGGCGACGGGCGCGACCCGGTCGATGATGGTTCCGGCTGCCACGGCAGCGGCACCGAACTGGGCCATGGCATGCACCGAATAGGCATTGGCAACCGGGGCCGCTATGTTGGTCAGGATGGCCGGCAGGGCGATTTTCGCCACTGGCACGATGTCGCGGACCACGGCCTTGCGGTTTGGCCAGGCAATGAGCCCATGCACGTGAACCGCGCCCCAAAGGCCAATCGCGACCCAGGTGGCACGGGCAAGGTTTGTTGAAATCGCCGCGCCCAATGTCCGCAGGTCGAAAACGATGATGAGCAGTGGATCGGCCAAGGCTGTGACGACGGCACCGATGAGGGTCACATACATCGAGCGGCGGGCATCGCCGGCCGCGCGCAGGATGCCTGACAGGGCCATGCCCATGGCCATCAACTGGTTGCTCGGCAGGGTCCAGAGCAGGAACTGGTCACCGATGTCGAGCGGCGCGCCGCTGGCTCCGATGAGTTGCAGCAGGTCGCGCCGGAAGGGCAGCATCAGCCAGCCCACGGCGGAAGCGACCACAACGGTGTGGATGAGGCCGGAGGCCGCGATCTGCTGGGCCCGTGGACGGTCCTGTGCCCCGATGGCGCGGGATGTGAGCGCCGAGATCGCAATTGCAAGGCCGATATTGACCGATGTGGTGAAGAACAGGATCTGCGTGGCAAAACCCACGCCCGCAGTCAGCGAGGGATCATGGAGGCGCGAGATATAGAGAAGCGACAGCAGGTCCACCAAGAAGATCGACACGAGGCCGATCGAGCCCGTGACCGTCATGACCATGACGTGACGCAGGATCGAGCCTTGTGTGAAGACGGCCACGGGCTTTTTCCCGGGCGCGGAGTCGGTCATGGCGGGATGTCCTCCCGGCAGGACACCGGGTGGCCGTGACATAGTGCCGGGCTTGGCAAACCACAAGCGCGGCCAGCCCCGCCCCTTGCGCTCGCCCCTGCGATCCAGCACAAACAGGCCGAAAGGACGCGTCATGACTGGCAAGCCCCCCCTTCGGATTCTGCTCTGCGCGCCGCGTGGGTTCTGCGCCGGCGTCGTGCGTGCGATCGATATCGTGGAGAAGGCGCTGCAGGTCTATGGCGCGCCCGTCTATGTGCGCCATGAGATTGTCCACAACCGCTATGTGGTCGATTCACTGAAGGCCAAGGGCGCGATCTTTGTCGATGAACTGGACGAAGTGCCCGCGGGTTCTGCGCCTGTGATCTTTTCAGCCCACGGCGTGCCCAAATCCGTTCCGGAGATGGCGGAGTCGCGCCGCCTCATTCACATCGATGCCACGTGTCCGCTCGTCACGAAGGTGCATCGCGAGGCCTTGCTCCATCATCGTCGCGGCCGCTTTGTCGTGCTCATCGGGCATGAAGGCCACCCGGAAGTCATCGGCACCATGGGCCAGTTGCCTGCAGGTGCCGTGATGCTCGTCGAGAGCGTCGAGGATGTTGAGGCTCTGCGGATCGGCGACAAGGTTGAGCTCGCCTATGTGACCCAGACGACGCTTTCGGTCGATGATACACGCGACATCATCGCAGCCCTGCAGGCGCGCTATCCTGCCATCATCGGACCGCATCGCGACGACATCTGCTATGCGACGACGAACCGCCAGGAGGCCGTGCGGCAGGTTGCGCCGCGGGTCGATGCACTGCTTGTTGTCGGCTCGCCCAATTCATCCAATTCGCTGCGGCTTGTCGAGGTTGCCAGCCGCGAAGGCTGTGCGATTGCGCGACTTGTGCTGCGTGCCTCTGACATCGACTGGGATGCCCTGAAGGACATTCGCTCCTTGGCCATCACGGCTGGTGCATCGGCTCCCGAAGTGCTGGTCGATGAGATCGTGGAGGCGTTCCGCGCACGCTATGACGTGACGGTCGAGACGGTCACGACAGCGGACGAAACGATGTTTTTCCCGCTGCCGCGCGAGTTGCGCGAGACGACCTGATCCTCAGCCATTCACCAGCAGGATGACACCGAGCACGATGAGCGCCATGCCGGCGATCTCGGTCCTGCTCATGCCCTGCTTGAACACACGCCGCGACACGATCTGTGCCATGGGCACTTCCACGAGCGCGAGTGTGCGCACCTTCGTCGCCGAGGTGATGGCAAAGCCCAGGAACCAGAACTGCGAGGCGAGTGCGCCCATGAAGCCCGCGAGCAGCGAAGGCCGCCAGGCCTGCAGGATCTTCATCAGCAGCTTGCGGTCGCGCAGCACGAGCCAGGTCAGGATCATGACGCACTGGATCGCAAGTCCCAGCACGAGCGTCGCCGTCGCCGACAGAACGAAGGACGGCGAGGCAAGAGCCAGCACCGTGCCGCGATAGCCGGTTGCCGAAAGGCCAAAGCAGGCCCCTGAGGCAAGCCCGATCAGCGCTGGCCTGAAGCCAGCGGAGGCGTCCGCACCTTTGGCGCGCGAAGGCAGCGACATGAGCAGCACGCCCGACGTTGCAACCACGATGGCGATTGCCACGAGCGGGCTCGGCACCTCGCCAAGAAACAGGATGCTGAAGATCGCGATCAGCACCGGCTCGGTCTTCGTATAGGCGATCGTCACCACGAAGCTGCGCGCCTGCATGGCCATCAGCATGAGGCCGGTCGCAAGCGTCTGTGTCACTGCGCCTAAAAAGGCCCAGGCGAGCGCCTTGGGGCCAGGCACCGGAAAGGGCGCATCGATCACGGCCAGTTGCACCAGCAGGAACAGCAGGGCGAAGGGCAGGCCGAACAGAAAACGCACATAGGTTGCCCCGGCCGTTCCCACCGTGGCCGTCAGGTCGCGCTGCATGGCGTTGCGCGCCGTCTGGGCAGCGGCGGCGATCACGGTGAAGAGGGCCCAGAGCCAGGCGGGAATCAGCACGGCAGTTGGCCTGTGATCATTGGGAGGGTGCGGTTTGACGCGGGTGCCGGCCGTCGCTAACACGAACCCTGCGGGCCGCAAAGCGCAGCCTTTGTTAGAGTTCGGGACATGGCCGTCTATACTGAAGTCAGCGACGAGGATCTGGCGGCCTTTCTGGAGGGCTATGACCTCGGGGCCATGCTGTCCCTCAAGGGCATTGCCGAGGGCGTCGAGAATTCGAATTTCCTGCTGCACACGCAGGCGGGATTTTTCATCCTGACGCTCTACGAGCAGCGCGTGAACGAGGCCGAGCTGCCCTTCTTTCTCGGCCTGATGGAGCATCTGTCAGACAACGGCATCACCTGCCCGCAGCCGGTGAAGAACCGGGCCGGGGAGGCGCTGGGCCGCATCGCAGGTCGCCCTGCGGTGATCGTGACGTTCCTTGACGGCATGTCGGTGAAGCGCTCCGATGCGACCCAGTGCGCCATGCTGGGCGAGGCGCTGGGCAAGCTGCATCTGGCGGGCAATGGCTTTGCGCTCACCCGCGCCAATTCCCTCTCGCTCGAAGGCTGGCCGCCGCTCTTTCGCGCCGCTGAGACGCGGGCCGACGAGGTCCTGCCAGGCCTTGCGGTGACGATCGCGCAGGAACTCGCACATCTGCAGACCAGCTGGCCACAGGGGCTTCCCACCGGCATCATCCATGCCGATCTATTTCCCGACAATGTTTTCTTCCTTGCGGGAAAGCTGTCGGGCCTGATCGACTTCTACTTCGCCTGCAATGATGCTTTTGCCTATGACCTTGCGATATGCCTGAACGCCTGGTGCTTCGAAGCGGATGCCTCCTTCAACATCACCAAGGGCATGGCCATGATCAATGGCTACGAGCGCGTGCGCCGGCTCGAGGATGCTGAGGTCGAGGCGCTGCCGGTGCTGGCGCGTGGTGCTGCCTTGCGCTTCCTGCTGACGCGTCTCGTTGACTGGCTCAACCGCAAGGAAGGCGCGCTGGTGCGGCCCAAGGATCCGCTCGAATATCTCAAGAAGCTGCGCTTTCACCAGCGTGCCGAGGGCGCGCGCGATTACGGGCTCCTGCGATGACGCGGGTCGCAGCCTGGACCGATGGTGCCTGTTCCGGCAATCCGGGGCCGGGCGGCTGGGGCGCCATCCTCACCTTTGGCGAGCACAAGCGCGAATTGTCGGGGGGCGAACCGCTCACCACCAACAACCGCATGGAACTCATGGCGGCGATCATGGTGCTCGAGACGCTCACGCGGGCCTGCGATGTCGATGTTCATACCGATTCGCAATATGTGCGCGATGGCGTGTCCGGATGGATCCATGGCTGGAAGAAGAACGGCTGGAAGACGGCCTCAAAGCAGCCGGTGAAGAATGCGGATCTCTGGCAGCGGCTCGATGCGGCGCAGGGCCGTCACAATGTGACCTGGCACTGGGTCAAGGGCCATGCCGGCAATGACATGAACGAACGAGCCGATGAGCTTGCCCGTGAAGGCATGGCGCCCTTCAAAAAGGGCAAGGCCACGAGCATCGGCTGAACGGGGCAGGAAATGACCGACACACAGGCGCGCAAGCCCGGTCTCCTGGGCAGCCTCTCGGCTCTCTGGTTGCCATCAGTCTTTGTCGTTCTTTGGTCGACGGGCTTCGTCTTTGGCAAGCTCGGCATGCCCTCGACGAAACCTTTCACCTTTCTCGAAATCCGCTACTTCATCGTCATTTCGGTGCTGACCATGATCGCGCTGGTGACACGTGCACCATGGCCGCCGCGGCGTGAACTCTGGCGGATTGCAGTCTCAGGCCTCTTTGTTCACGCGGGCTATCTTGGCGGCGTCTTTGCCGCTCTGTCCTTTGGCGTCGAGGCAGGGGTCGCCGCGCTGGTTGCAGGGCTTCAACCTGTGCTCACCGCAGCGCTCGCCGGTCCGCTGCTGGGGGAGCGGGTGAGTTCGCGCCAGTGGCTTGGGCTGGCGCTCGGCTTTGCAGGTGTCGTGCTGGTCGTGCACACCAAGCTGGCGCTTGGTCTTGGCACGCCGGTTGGCATGGCCTTCTCGACCTTCGCCATGTTGTCGATCACGGCAGGCACCCTTTGGCAGAAGCGCTTTTGCGGGGCCATGGACCTGCGCACGGGCTCCATCGTCCAGTTTTCTGCGTCAGCTATCGTGACGGCGCCCATCGCGATCTTTGTCGAGGGGTTTCCGGTCGTTTGGACGATGAATTTCATCATCGCTCTGTCGTGGCTCTGCCTCGTCCTGTCGATCGGGGCGATCACGGCGATGTTCATCCTGATTCGCCGTGGCAAGGCTGCGGAAGTGGCGAGCCTCTTCTTCCTCGTGCCACCCACGACGGCGCTGATTGCCTGGGCCATGTTCGGCGAGGTGCTGGAGCCGCTGTCCTTCCTCGGCATGGGCATGGTGGTGCTGGCCGTGGCGATTGTGACCCGCGCGAAGTGATGCCGGGTTCGCACCCTCCCCGCATGGGGGAGGGTAATCCTCGGCCTAATTGCGGCGACGTTTCCAGACCAGGGCCGTGAACACACCAACGAGCGTCAGCGCCAGCCCATACCAGGTGACCGCATAGGACAGGTGGTTGTTTGGGATGTCGATCACCGTCGCCCCGCCCGCAGGTTCTCCCGGGGCGGCTGCATGGGCCTCCTCGTCGATGGAGAAGGCAGCGGCGCGGTCGATGTGCAGGGCAGCCGCGATGGCCACAGGATCGCGCGTGTACCACTGCCCCTTGGCGGCATCATCCGCCGGCGTGAACATGTTGCGATCCTCAGGCGCGCGCAGCAGGCCGGTGACGGTCACCTCACCAGGCGGCAGGTCGTGCGGCTTGTCCTTCCAGGACAGCGGCACGAAGCCCCGGTTCACCAGCACAGCCCCGCCATCGGCGAGGCGAAGGGCGCCCATCACCCAGTAGCCCGGCTGTGAGGTCTGCCCGGCGACTTTGCCTGAGCCACGGAAGATGAGCGCTTCTTTCGCTTCATAGCGCCCGCTGACGCGGACGCGTCGATAGTCCTCATCGGCGAGGTTGAGCTTCGCCCAGTCTGCGCTCGGGGGCAGGGGTTCTGGTTCAGCTTTCAGCCGCGCCTCAAGGCGGGCGATGATGCCCTCCTTCCAGCTGAGCCGCTCGACCTGCCAGGTGCCAAGCCCGATGAGGATCGCCAGCGCAACCAGAGTGAATAGGCCCGGGATCAAAAGGCTGCGCTTGGGCTCGGTTGCGGCAAGGCTCATGGTCAGTCTTCCAGGCGGCCCTGCTCGGCCTTGTTGCGATATTGCAGGGCGACAAGCACGCCCTTCAGCGGCCTCAGCATGCCCAGGCACACCACAAGGGCGAGGGGCAGGAAGATGATCAGATGCACCCACATGGGCGGCTCATAGCGGACCTCCACGAAGAGCGCGGCGCCAACCACGATGAACCCGGCCAGCAGCATGACGAAGACCGCCGGGCCGTCGCCCGAATCTGCGAATTTCAGGTCAAGGCCGCAGACCTCGCAGCTGGGTGCCACAGTCAGGAACGAGGAGAAAAGGTGCCCCTCGCCGCAGCGCGGACAACGACCGGCAAGGCCTGTCGCATAGGCCGACTGGGGCGCGTAGTCATCATCATGGTTCATCGGCCCCTCCTCAGGCACATATCGTGGCGAGGCTGCAAAAGAAAAAGGGGCGGCCTGAGCCGCCCCCGATCCGTGTGGGTTCCGCGGCCTCAGTGGCCGTGGGCGACGGCAGCGCCCCATGAACCCCAAACATAGATGCAGCAGAACAGGAACAGCCACACCACGTCGACGAAGTGCCAGTACCAGGCCGCGAATTCGAAGCCGAGATGCTGCTGGCTGTTGAAATGACCAGACATCGAGCGGAACAGGCAGACGAGCAGGAAGATGGTGCCGACCAGCACGTGGAAACCGTGGAAGCCGGTCGCCATGAAGAAGGTCGCGCCATAGATCGAGCCCTTGAAGCCGAAGGGTGCGTGGGCATATTCGAAGACCTGAACTGCAGTGAAGAGCGCGCCAAGCGCGATCGTCAGCAGCAGGCCCTTCTTGAGCGCGTCGCGGTCGCCATGCAGCAGGCCGTGATGCGCCCAGGTCACCGTGGTGCCCGAGGTCAGAAGGATCAGGGTATTGAAGAGGGGCAGGTGCCAGGGATCGAGCACCTCGATGCCCTTCGGGGGCCAGTGGCCGCCGGTGAACTCCACGCGCGCCTGCTGAATGACCTCTCCGGAGAAGAGGCTCGCATCGAAGAAGGCCCAGAACCAGGCCACGAAGAACATCACTTCCGAGGCGATGAAGAGGATCATGCCGTAGCGATGGCTCATCTGAACGACGCGGGTGTGGAAACCCTCGTGCTCGGCTTCCTTGATCACATCGGCCCACCAGGCGGCCATGACGTAGAGAACGCCGAGGAAGCCGGCGCCCAGCATGTAGGGGCCAACCTTGATGCCGAGGACCGGCATGTTCTTCATGTAGGCGATTGCACCGACCGCCATGATGAAGGCGAAGATCGAGCCGACGAGCGGCCACGGGCTGGGATCGACCAGGTGATAGTCGTGGTTCGGTTTCGAGTGGCCGTCCGCCATGTCAGGTCCCTTTTCCCCTTCGAGCCGTTTCCGGCCCATTGCCTCTATTCACGCCGCCGGTCAAGGCGGCTGTTCGTCGCCTCAAAGCTTTGTTTTCGTGTCACCTGCTGCGGCGATCGCAGGTTGCACTTTCGACGCGAAGAACGTGTAGGACAGCGTGATGCCCTCCACACCCTTCATGATCGCGTCTTTTTCCAGCGCCGGGTCGAGATAGAAGACCACCGGAAACTCGGCAGTTTCTCCCGGCCCTAGCTTCTGCTCCTCGAAGCAGAAACAGGAAATCTTGGTGAAATACATTCCCGACTGGTCGGGGCTGACGTTGAATGCCGCCGTGGCCGCCCATTCGCGATTGGAATTGTTCTTCGCGCGGAAGAAGACGGTCGCCGTCTCGCCGGTCCGCAGGTTGATCGAGCCCTGTTCGGGCTGGAAGGTCCAGGGCAGGCCGGTCCCCACATTGGTATCGAAGCGGACATTGAGCACACGCTCACCGCGGGCAGCCGTGCCGCCCTCTGTCGTGATTCGGGGCGTGCCGCCATAGCCGGTGACCTGGCAGAAGATCTTGTAGAGCGGCACAGCTGCGAAGGAGAGACCCGTCATGCCCAGCACGACGCCCATCGCCGCGAGGGCGGTGAAGCGGTGGCTGCGAGGGGTTGCCTGACGCTGCGTCATGTTCAGAGCGGCCTGTTCGTGATCGCGCCGGGACCAAGCTTGATGACCGTGACGGCATAGACGAGGAGCACGAACGCACCGAGCACGAGCCCGATGGCGATGTTGCGGGCACGCCGGCTACGAGCCTGCCGCAAGGCGAGATCACCCTCCGGAGCCTTATCGGGAACTGCGTTCAACGTGGCCGCCTTCACTTGAACATACCGCCAAAAATCGGGATACAGCGCTCGACGATGATGTCGATGAAGAGCGCGAAGAGGTAGAGGATCGACACGCCGAACAGGCGCATGGACGACTTGTTGGCCTCGTCGCCCTCACGGGTCTGGAAGACCTGTACGGCGTAATAGACCATGGCGGCCCCACCCACCATCGCAACGAGGCCATAGACCAGGCTTGCAAAGCCCATGATCCAGGGCAGGCAACCCACGGGTGCCAGGACAAGCGTGTAGAGGAGGATCTCGAGACGGGTGCGGTCCGGGCCCTTGACGTTGGGCATCATGGGCAGCCCTGCACGCTCATATTCAGCGCTCTTGACCAGGGCCAGGGCCCAGAAATGGGGCGGCGTCCAGATGAAGATAATCGCGAACAGGACCAGCGATTCGACACTCACCGTGCCCGTGGCCGCCAGATAGCCGACGACCGGTGGGAAGGCGCCTGCCGCTCCGCCAATGACGATGTTCTGCGGTGTCCAGCGCTTCAGCCACATGGTGTAGACCACCACGTAGAAGAAGATCGTGAAGGCCAGCAAGGCAGCCGATTGCCAGTTGGCCGCCAGCCAGAGCGTCAGGACCGAAAAGATCGACAGGGTCAGGCCGAAAGCGAGGGCTTCGCCAGGCTCGATCCGGCCCGACGGGATCGGCCGCACGCGGGTGCGCGTCATCAGGGCATCGACGTCGGCGTCGTACCACATGTTCAGCGCCCCGGACGCGCCGGCACCCACAGCGATGGCCAGGATCGAGACAAAGCCGATGACAGGATGAACCGGGTTGGGGGCAATGAGCAGGCCTGCCAGCGCGGTCAGCACGACGAGCTGCATGACGCGCGGTTTCAGCAAGGCGAAATAGTCCTTGGGCTCCGCCAGCGAGATGCGGGCAGTGCCTGAAAGAACCTGATTCTGGTCGCCTGCAAAACTCATGACAGTTCCGATTGGTCTTAACATCCGCCGTTGATGGCGACACTTCGGGGGCATGGAGCCCTCTACGGAAACAGCGCCAGGGCGCTGCTTTCGAAGAGGGCTCCGGCGGCCTGGGCCGCCGGAGCCTTTGGATCAGTGATCCGAGCCCGTGATGCGGGGCAGGGTCTCATACTGGTGGAAGGGGGGCGGCGAGGGCAGCGTCCATTCCAGCGTGGTGGCGCCGGGGCCCCACGGATTGTCGCCAGCGATGCGCTTCTTGGAGAAGGCTTCCCAGACCACATAGAAGAACAGGAACACGCTCGCACCGGAGATATAGGATCCGTAGGAGGAGATCATGTTCCAGAGGTGATACACATCCGGGTAGTCGATGTAGCGGCGCGGCATGCCTGACAGACCCAGGAAGTGCTGCGGGAAGAACGTCAGGTTCACACCCACAAACATCACCCAGAAGTGTGCCGTGCCAAGTGTCTCGTTGTACATGTAGCCGGTGAACTTCGGGAACCAGTAGTAGAAGGCCGCGAAGATCGCGAAGACCGCTCCCAGCGACAGCACGTAGTGGAAGTGAGCCACGACGTAGTAGGTCTCATGCAGGGCGCGGTCGACGCCGGCATTGGCCAGCACCACACCGGTCACGCCACCCACCGTGAACAGGAAGATGAAGCCCACCGCCCACACCATGGGTGTGCGGAAGCTGATCGATCCACCCCACATGGTGGCAATCCACGAGAAGATCTTCACACCCGTCGGAACGGCGATGACCATGGTCGCGAACACGAAGTAGCGCTGCGTGTTGAGCGACAGGCCGACCGTGTACATGTGATGGGCCCACACGATGAAGCCGACGAAGCCGATCGCGACCATGGCGTAGGCCATGCCGAGATAGCCGAAGATCGGCTTGCGCGAGAAGGTCGACACGATGTGGCTGATGATGCCGAAGCCCGGCAGGATCAGGATGTACACTTCCGGATGGCCGAAGAACCAGAACAGGTGCTGGAACAGGATCGGATCGCCGCCGCCGGCCGGATCGTAGAAGGTGGTGCCGAAGTTACGATCCGTCAGCAGCATGGTGATGCCACCGGCCAGAACCGGGAGCGACAGCACGAGAAGAAAGGCCGTGATCAGCACGGACCAGGCAAACAGCGGCATCTTGTGCAGCGTCATGCCCGGGGCGCGCATGTTGAAAATCGTCGTGATGAAGTTGATCGCACCCAGGATCGAGGACGCACCCGCGAGATGGAGCGACAGGATCACGAAGTCCATCGCCGGGCCGGGATGACCCGTGTTCGATGACAGCGGCGGATACATCACCCAGCCACCACCGAAGCCCGACATGCCCGGCGCGCCTTCGACGAACATCGAGATGACGAGCAGACCGAAGGAGGCCGGCAGCAGCCAGAACGAAATGTTGTTCATGCGCGGGAAGGCCATGTCCGGCGCGCCGATCATCAGCGGCACGAACCAGTTGCCGAAACCGCCGATGAGGGCCGGCATGACCATGAAGAAGATCATGATGACGCCGTGGCCGGTGATGAACACGTTGTACATGTTCTTGGCCGCATCGATCGAACCATCGCCGGCCAGCAGCTTGGCGATGCCAGGGAAGATGCTTATGCCCGGATTGGCGAGCTCGGCGCGGATTGCAACCGACATGGCCGCGCCGATGCATCCCGCGAAGACCGCGAAGATCATGTAGAGCGTGCCGATGTCCTTGTGGTTCGTCGAAAAGAGATAACGACGCCACCCGGTCGGCAGGTGGTGGTCGTCGTGCGCGTGGTCATGCGCGTGGTCGGTAGCCGTCGTTGCCATGTCGATCGGTCCTGATCAGTTGAGCTTCGGTGTCGAATTACTGGCGCGCAGCAGCGCCAGCCTCAGCGAAAGTGGTGTCGGTCGGTGCCGATGCGAACTTCTTTTTCGCATCTGCAACCCATGCCTGGTACTGCTGCTCGCTCACGACGCGAACGGCGATCGGCATGAAGGCGTGGTCCTTGCCGCAGATCTTCGAGCACTGGCCGTAATAGATGCCTTCGCGCTCTGCCTTGAACCAGGTTTCGTTCAGGCGGCCGGGAACCGCGTCGATGCGGATGCCGAAGGAGGGAACCACGAAGGAGTGGATCACGTCAGCGGCGGTCACCTGAAAGCGGATCGTCTTGTTCACCGGAACGACGGCCTCGTTGTCCACCGAGAGGAGGCGAATGTCGCCCTTGGAGGTGTCAACATCCTTGTCGGCCTTGATGATCGAGTCGAAGCCGAAATCGCCTTCTTCCTTCGGATAATCATAAGACCAGTACCATTGCTTTCCGGTGACCTTCACGGTGAGGTCGGCCTTCGGCATGGTCAGCTGGTGGGTCAGCAGGCGGAAGGAGGGAATGGCGATGACCACGAGGATCAGCACCGGAATCACCGTCCAGGCCACTTCCAGCATGGCGTGGTGCGTGGTGCGCGAGGGCGTCGGGTTGGAGCGCTCATTGAAGCGCCAGATCACATAGACCAGAAGCCCCAGCACGAAGACCGAGATCGCCGTGATGACGACAAGCAGGAGATCGTGGAAGGAATGGATTTCAGCCGCGATCGGCGTGACGGCAGGCTGAAATCCCATCTGGCCAGCTTCTGCGTGCCCAAAGGTCTCTGCGAGAGCGCCCGGAATGCTTCCGAACACAGCCCCTGTGAGGGCGGCGGCGGCCATCAGGGCCGATCCGATCCGTCTCAATCTCATTTGCGTCTTCGCTCCTGCATCGCCGGTCGCGGTCTCACCCGGTCCATTCTTAGGCTGCCCCCCGGCCCTCCGGCAGCCGGAAAACCCAAGCCCGAAAGCTGGTTCTCCCCTAGGTTGGTGCAAACCATATCCGATCGGAGGACGCAATCAGCACCAAAGGTTCAATGATGCGGCAAAAAAGCGCGTAACGGCCCTGCTCGGGGCGCAACCGGAGCAGGGCGCTGCTTGACACTCCTAGACCATTTGCTAGGCACCCCTGATCGCCGCGAGCGGCCGCAAGATCGGCCGATTCGTAGCTTTGCCTTATTGCGACCCCTATTCACGGGTTAGGCAGCCAAGGCGAGCGCCGGGAGCCCTGAAGCCCCCCGTTGCACGTGCAGGAGCAGGAGTGTCCATGGCGCAGCCGTCCACAAGTTTCCGTGCATCTGGCTCCTCAAGCCTGATGCGGGCCCTGTTCGCCATGGCCCTCGGGCTTCTTGCCATGACCCTTCCCGGGCAGCAGGCCCAGGCCCAGGGCGCGGTGAAGGGCAAGTTTGGCGACTGGGAAATGCGTTGCGAGACGCCGCCGGGCGCGAATCGTGAGCAATGCGCCATCATCCAGTCGGTCGCCGCCGAGGATAAGCCCAACATCAATCTCGTCGTCATCGTGCTCAAGACGGCGGACGGCAAGTCCCGCTTGCTGCGCGTCATTGCCCCGCTTGGCGTGCTTTTGCCGGCGGGCCTTGGCCTCAAGATCGACCAGACGGACGTCGGCCGGGCCGGGTTCGTGCGCTGCCTGCCCTCGGGTTGCATCGCCGAGGTCGTGATGGAGGACAAGCTCATCGAGCAGATGGGCGCGGGCCAGAGCGCCACTTTCATCATTTTCAACACGCCCGAGGAAGGGGTCGGCATTCCGCTGGCCCTGACGGGCTTCAAGGATGCCTATGGCAAGCTGCCCTGACCGGGGGTGCTGGTCGCGGGCCCCCGACCCGGCTATAAGGTCCCGCGCAGGTAAAGGGGTGGGGTAGTCATGCGTCAGGTGCGTTTTTCGAAGGTTGCGACCGCCGTTCTTGTCGGCGGCCTGACGCTTGGACTGGCCGGTTGCGGCGGCAAGGGCGGTGAAGGGTTCACCTCGACCTTCGGCAATTTGCTGGCCTACAACTCGACCAAGGCACCACCGCTCACACCCACCAGCTCCCTGGAGCAGACCATTCCGGTCGAATGCCCGACCGTGGGGGTCACCGATGGTCAGGCTGCCTATCGGTCCGGTGGCGCGGATGGCTCCTCGGTCCGCTATCAGTTCTCCTTTGGTGAGCTTGCTCGCGAATGCACGGCCGGCAATGGTCAGGTGACCA
>CAISZN010000234.1 GCA_903889985.1 uncultured Hyphomicrobiales bacterium
GTCCGTGCAGAGCAGGCCCAGCGCCGAGAAGGCGCCCGGACGCGGCGGCACGAGGATGCGCCGCATGTTGAGCTCTTCCGCCACGGCCGCCGCATGGACCGCGCCTGCGCCGCCGAAGGGCAGCAGGGTGAAGGCGGAGAGATCGACGCCGCGCTTGGCGGCGAAGACGCGCACTTCATCGGCCATGCGCATATCGACGATGCGGCGCACGCCGGCAGCGGCAGCGAGCACATCCATGCCGAGCTTGTCGGCGATGTGCTCCTTGATCGCCGCATGCGACGCCGCCACGTCAAGCTTTTGGGCACCGCCCAGAAAATAATTCGGGTTGAGATAGCCGCAGACCATGTCCGCATCGGTCACGGCGGGGCGTGTGCCGCCACGTCCGTAGCAGGCGGGGCCCGGGTCAGCGCCGGCGCTCTGCGGTCCAACCGTGAGGAAGCCCGCGCCATCGACGGCGGCAAGCGAGCCGCCACCGGCGGAGATGGTTGTCATGTCGAGGGCCGGCACGTCGATCTGCCGGCGCGCGATGGAGCCTTCGGTCACTTCCAGCGGCACGCCGCCTTCGATGAAGGCGATGTCGGCGCTGGTGCCGCCCATGTCGAGCGTCACGAGGCCGCGGTCCGCATCGCTTTCGGCGAGATAGGCGGAGGCCTGCGCGCCCGCGGCCGGGCCGGAGAAGAGCGTATGCACCGTCTTGCCGCCGCCCATGGCCGCGATGAAGGGCATGACGCCGCCGTTCGACTGCATCAGGAAGCGCTGGCTGGTGAGCACGCCCGCCTCGTCGAGGCCCTTGTTCAGGTGGGCGATGTAGCGAACGAGCACGGGCTCCAGATAGGCGTTGAGGAGCGTCGTCGACATGCGCGGCCATTCGCGCAGGCGCGGCAGCACCTCGCTGGAGATGGAGACGCTGATGCCGGGCGCTTCCTCGCGGATGATGCGGCGGGTCTCTTCCTCATGCTCGGGGTTCATGAAGGAGAAGAGGTAGCAGACGGCAATGGACTCCACGCCCGCCTCGCGCAGCTCGCGGGCGGCCTGCCGCACAGCGTCGCGGTCGAGCGGCACGAGCACATGGCCCGCATAGTCGGAGCGCTCCGGGATTTCGCGCGTCAGGCTTTGGGGCGCGATGGGCTGTGGCTTCGCATAGAAATAGTCGAAGAGGTTGCCATCACGCGCCTGCGCCTGGATCTCCTGTACCGCACGGTAGCCCTTCGTGATGAGCATGCCGACTCTGGCGCCGCGCATTTCCAGAAGGGCGTTGGTGGTGATCGTGGTGCCATGGGCGAAGAACTCGATTGAGCCGGGATCAACCCCGCGTGCCACGAATTTCGCGACGCCGTTGAGAACGCCGAGCGCCGGGTTCTTCGGCGTGCTCGACACCTTCTCGACCATCAACTCGCCGGAGCCGACCTCGAGCAGCATGAGATCCGTATGGGTGCCGCCGACGTCGACGCCGAGCCTGTAACGCTTGTCAGTCATGGAATGAATCGACCTTCAGCCAGATGGGTGGAGCACTCAGGCGAGGAAGCCGAGCGCGTGGAAAGCATCGCGGGCGCCGTCGTGCAGCGGCACGCCCTCGTAGGTCAGGGCCGCCTCGCCCTGCGTCTTCAGGGGCGCCCACAGGTCGGCCATGCCGGTATAAAGCGCATTGCGGCGCACCAGCTCGTCGGAGCCCCTGACGATGATCTGCGTGACCTTGGCCACTTCGGCAGCGTCCTGCGCAGCGCCGGTCACGAGCACGTTGACGACGCCGGGCTGGGGCGAATCCTGCGTGAGGGCGCGCAGCGAGCCCGCCTTCATCACCGCCGTGCGATAGACGCTGTTCTTGGCCAGCACCACGTCGAGCTCACCCGCCGCATAATCGATGACCTCGACGTCGGTGCTCGTGTCGAGGTCGGTCATGATCTTGTTGGGGATCGGGCACTGGAGTTGCGCATCGATCTCGCCCTTGGCCAGTGCTTCTGCGCCATTCGCGAAGTCATGGTAGGAGACGGTGAAATCCTCGAAGCTCATGCCCAGCGCCCCGAAGATCGAATGGGCATGCTGGCAGACGCCGCTGGTGATCATGCCGACGCTGACGCGCTTGCCGCGCAGGTCGCGAATGCCACGGATGCCGGAGCCCTTGCGCGCGATGAAGAACATGGGCCCGCAGTTCATCGGTGCCACGAGCCGCAGCGGGATGGGCGCGGAGAAGGGCTTTTCGCCGCGCAGGGCCCGGCCGATCCAGTTGGCGGCCATGTAGCCATAGTCGATCTCGCCGCGCGCGATGCGCTGGGCATTCTCGATGCTGGCGGAGGGGGTGAGCAGCACCTCGATCGGGCCGGGGATGCCATTGGCCTCGAGAAGGGCCGCGAGAACCTGTCCCTGTGACAGAAATGTGCTGTTTGCCTCGGCGGTCCCGATTTTCATGGCCTGTCCTGACGTTTCCTATCCGTGCGGTGTGGTCCCGCATCATGGGACCTTCCTAGCACCTGCAGCAGCGCCTTGTCAGCCGCGTGCGATCGGCCGTTCGGCCCAAGTTGACAGCCTGCCGGGTGCAGCGGAGCATGGCTCCACGCGCCGGCCACTGGCGCGATCAACAAGGGGCACCTTCGGGGCCTCAGGGAGGAATTGGAATGCTGCAGGTCAGTCTGCACCGGACGACGGGTCGTGCCCGCGCACTTGCCGGTCTCTTCATTGCCATGGGGCTCGTCGCGAGCCCGGCCTTTGCGCTCGACAAGATCAATATGGCGGCCTCGGGCACGTCGAGCGACATCGGCAGCTTCATTGCCATCAAGAAGGGCTTCTACAAGGACGAAGGTCTCGAGGTGACGCAGACGGTTTTCGATGCGGGCGTGAAGATGATCGCGCCGCTTGGCACTGGCGATCTCGATGTCGCCACCAGCTCGGCCACCGCCGCGCTCTATAATGCGGTGGCGCGCGGCATCGGCGTCAAGATCGTGGCGAGCAACGGCAATGCGCCTCCCGGCTATGGCCACAATGTGCTGATCGTGCGCAAGGACCTGATCGACAGCGGCCGCTACAAGACGCCGCAGGACATCAAGGGCCTCAAGGTCTCCATGCCCTCGCCCGGCTCCAGCGCCACTGCAACGCTGAACGCCTATCTCACCAGCATCGGTCTGAAATTCTCCGACATCGAGCCGGTCTATCTGTCCTATCCCAATCAGGTCGTGGCCATCGCCAACGGCAAGATCGACGTGGGGCTGACCGCCGAGCCGCAGGCCTCGCAGGCCATTGCGACGGGTGCAGCCCTTCGCGTGACCGCTGACGACGTCATGGACCCCTGGCACGAAGCCTCCGTGACCCTCTACAGCGGCAATTTCATCGAGAAACGGCCCGAGGTCGCCGCCCGCTACATGCGCGCCTATCTGCGCGGCCAGCGCTTCTACAACGACGCGCTCAAGGGTGGCCTGATCGCGGGGCCCAATGCGGACGAGGTCGTCGCCATCCTCACCGAAATGACCGAGATCAAGGACCCGAAGATCTATCGGAGCATTGCTCCTCAGGGTGCCGAACCGGACGGCAAGCTCAACATGCCCGGCCTGAAGAAGGATCTCGACTTCTATCGCACCCAGGGGTGGATCGAAGGGGTCGTGAGCGTCGAACAGGCCGTGGATGGGAGCTTTGCGGCCAAAGCGGCCAAGGAACTCGGCCCCTATGTGCCGAAAAAATAGGATGGAAACGCATGACGACCGGGGACCCCGCCGCTTCTGAGCCCGCGATCAGGGCAGATCTCGCCTATACGGATCTGCGCGAATGGATCGAGGAAGCCCGCAAGCTCGGCGAGGTCCGCACCGTCAAGGGTCTCAACTGGCAGGAGGAGATCGGCATGGCTGCCGAAGTCATCCTCCACGACGAGAATGCCCCGGCCGTGATTTTCGAGGATGTGCCGGGGACGCTCGCCGGCAGCCGCGTGCTGGTGAATTTCTTCGGCGGCAAGCGCCAGCGCATGACGCTGGGCTTTCCCACCCATCTCGACAAGCTAGACCTCAGCGAGGCCTTTCGGACGAATTACATGTCCGACCTCAAGCGCATTGAGCCGCGCTATGTGAACACCGGCCCGATCTTCGAGAATGTCATCACCGGCGATGCGGTGGACATCACGAAATTCCCGACGCCAAAGTGGCACGAGGAGGATGGCGGCCGCTACATCGGCACCGGCAGCTTCAACGTCACGCGAGATCCCGACGAGGGCTGGGTGAATTGCGGCACCTATCGCGTCATGATCCACGACGACAAGAGCGTCGGCTTCTACATTTCGCCGGGCAAGCACGGGCGCATCCAGCGCGACAAATATGAGGCACGGGGCGAGCCCATGCCGGTGGCCATCGTGCTCGGCTGCGATCCTATGTCCTTCCTCATGTCATCGAGCGAGATCCCCTATGGGGTCTGCGAATATGAGGTGATCGGCGGCATCCGCGGCAAGGCGGTGGATCTGGTGAAGGCGCCCATCACCGGCCTGCCCGTGCCGGCGGATGCGGAGATCGTCATCGAGGGCTTCGTGCAGCCCGGCAACGTCAAGCCGGAAGGGCCTTTCGGCGAGTGGTTCGGCTATTACGGCTCGGATGTTCGCGATGAGCCGGTGATGGACATCAAGGCCATCTATCATCGCAACAATCCGATCATGCTGGGCTGCGCGCCGCAGCGCCCGCCAGACGAGATCGCCCGCTACCGCGCGCTCACACGCTCGGCCATCGTGCGCGAGAACATCACCAAGGCGGGCGTTCCCGATGTGACGGCGGCCTGGGCCCATGAGATCGGCACGGCGCGCCTGTTGTTGGCGGTGGCCATCAAGCAGCGCTACGGCGGCCATGCGAAGCAGGCGGGCCATGTGGCCGCCATGTGCCATTCGGGCGCCTATGCGGGCCGCTATGTGATCGTGGTGGACGAGGACATCGACGTGTCCAATCTGGAAGAGGTCATGTGGGCGGTGCTGACGCGCTCCGACCCGGCGACCTCCATCGACATCATCACCAATGCCTGGTCGACGCCGCTCGATCCGCGCATCGAGCCCGAGCGCAAGGCCAGGGGTGACTTCACCAACAGCCGCGCCATCATCGATGCCTGCAAGCCCTTCTGGTGGCGGCACCAGTACCCGAAGGTGAACCAGCCCTCCCCCGAGGTGCGCAAACTGGCGCGGCAGAGGTTCGGCTATCTGCTCAAGCCCGAGTGAGGGGTGGCGCGAGGGGGCTCAGGAAAAGCGTGGCCCCCGCTTCGCCTGAGTCAGGGCGCGGTCGAGGTCACGGGCGAAATCGGCCTTTTCGGCAGGCCCCAGGCAATCTGCGATACCCAGCCGCCGGCCTCGCGAGACCACGTCGAGCTGGACGATCCCGAAATCCTCGATCTCCCGGCTTTCCAGCCGCACGAAGCTCGGGCTGAAGTGCCAGGCTCTCCGCCGGCCCCGGGCGCTCACCTTCTCGACCGAGAGATCGATCGGCGTCACCCGCACCAGCTCATAGGCCCGTGCTGCGCGGAAGTTCATGCGGAAAGCGAACCAGAGGATCGCCACATCGAGCCCCATGAAGCCCGCCACCGGCCATGCGCCCAGAATGAGGAATGGCAGGGAGGAGATGAAACAGCCTGCTGCAAAAAGGCCGATGAAAAGCCGAAACTGGCCCTGGCTGAGCGACCGATGCGGCACGAGACGGCGCTCGAGCAGTCTTTCTTCGCTGGGATGCTCATCAAGCATGACGCGCCTCTTGCCGACCTCTGCCCCATGTTTATAACGCGCTGATGGCCGTCTTGAAGAGCAAAGCCCCGCAAAAAAAGAAGGCACCGGCAAAGCCTGCCCGGAAGCGCCGGCGCAAGCTGCCCGATGCGGCGACGGTGCATGAGGTCTTTGCCCGCTTCCACAAGGCCAATCCGGAGCCCAAGGGGGAGCTGGACTATGTGAACCCCTATACGCTGCTGGTCGCCGTGGTTCTTTCCGCGCAGGCAACTGACGTGGGGGTCAACAAGGCGACCAAGGAGCTCTTCCGGCTGGCCGATACGCCCGAAAAGATGCTGGCGCTGGGCGAGGACCGGGTGCGGGAGCTGATCAAGACGATCGGCCTCTTCCGCACCAAGGCGAAGAACGTGATCCTCCTGTCCGAAATGCTGGTGCGCGACCATGGGTCGGTGGTGCCGGCCAATCGTGAAATCTTGGAAACATTACCTGGTGTGGGTCGCAAGACCGCAAATGTGGTGCTCAACATTGCCTTCGGGCAGGAGACCATCGCCGTTGATACCCACCTGTTCCGCGTGTCGAACCGGATCCCGCTGGCACCGGGCAAAAACCCGCTGGAAGTCGAGCTTGGGCTTGAGAAAGTCATTCCGGCCGAGTTCCGCCGTCATGCCCACCACTGGCTGATTTTGCATGGCCGCTATGTGTGCAAGGCAAGGCGTCCTGAATGCGAGAGGTGCGTGGTTAATGATTTGTGCACCTCGTCTGACAAGACAATCTGAACAGGCGTTCACCACCCATTGTCGGGGCCCTCAGGCTCCCCTATACCACCGCACCTGATCCGGCGCTGCAGCGGGGCATAAGCCCCGCCCTTGCAGGCGCCCCGTGCGGACCGCTCGTTGCAAGGCCCTGATGGCGACCCTCTATCATCATCCGCTCTGCCCGAATTCGCGCTTCATCCGCGTTGTCCTGGCTGAATATGGCATGGAGCCGGACCTCATCGAGGAGCGCACCTTCGAGCGCCGCCACGATTTTCTCGCCATGAACCCGGCAGGCCAGACGCCCGTGCTGGTGGAGCCTGCTGCCGGTGCGATCCCCGGCGCCAGCATCATCGCCGAATATCTCGATGAGACGCGGGGCCTCGCACTGGGCGACCGCCGCCTGATGCCCGAGGATCCGCTGGGCCGGGTGGAGGTGCGCCGCCTGCTCGAATGGTTCAACATCAAGTTCTTCTCCGAAGTGTCGAACTGGCTCGTGCAGGAGAAGGTCTACAAGCGCCACATGCCCTCCGATCTGGGCGGCGGTGCCCCGGACATGGAACTGGTGCGCGCGGCCCGCAACAACATCCGCTATCATCTGCGCTATATCGGCTGGCTCGCCTCCCAGCGGAACTGGCTCGCGGGCGACCGGCTGACCTACGCGGATCTTGCGGCTGCGGCGCATCTGTCCTGCGCCGATTTCCTGGGCGACGTGCCATGGGCGGAAGACGAGGCGGCAAAGCACTGGTACGCCCGGGTGAAGTCCCGGCCCTCGTTCCGCAGCATCCTGGCGGACCGGATGCCGGGTCTGGTGCCCTCGCCCGCCTATGCGGATCTCGACTTCTGAAGTCCGGCCTGCGCCAGCGGCTTGATGAGCGCGCCCTGGCGCTGGGCTTCGATCTCCTGCGCATCACCACGCCCGATTCCATTCCGCTCGCCCCCGAGCGCCTCGACCAATGGCTGGCCGAGGGCGCGCAAGGCGACATGGCGTGGATGGCCGAGACGCGCGAGCGCCGCGCCGATCCGCGCGTGCTCTGGCCGCAGGTGCGCAGCATCATCCTGCTGGCGGTGAACTATGGCCCGCAGGGCGACGCGCTGGCGAGCCTTGCCGACCATGGTGCGGGCAACATCTCTGTCTATGCGCGACACCGCGATTATCACGACCTCATCAAGGGCCGGCTGAAGCAGCTGGCCTCATGGCTCCTCGCTGAAGCGGGTGAAGGTGAGGTGAAGGTCTTCGTCGACACCGCGCCAGTCATGGAGAAGCCACTGGCCGCCGCAGCCGGGCTTGGCTGGCAGGGACGGCACACCAATCTCGTGTCGCGCAGCCACGGCTCGTGGCTCTTCCTCGGCTCGATCTTCACGACCCTCGCGCTTGCGCCCGACGCGCCCGAGGACGATCACTGCGGCTCTTGCAGCGCCTGCCTCGATGCCTGCCCGACACAGGCCTTTCCCGCGCCCTACCGGCTCGATGCGCGGCGCTGCATTTCCTATCTCACCATCGAGCACAAGGGCCACATCGCGGAAGAGTTTCGCGCACCCATGGGCAACCGCATCTATGGCTGCGACGACTGCCTTGCCGCCTGCCCGTGGAACAAGTTTGCGCAGTCGGCGCGTGAAGCAAAGCTCATGGCCCGCGCAGATCTGGAAGCGCCGCGACTCGCCGATCTTGCCTCGCTTGATGATGGGGCCTTCCGCACGTTCTTTTCGGGAAGCCCGATCAAGCGCATCGGCCTCACGCGCTTCCTGCGCAATGTGCTCATCGCCATTGGCAATTCGCGCGATGCATCGCTCATTGCCCATGCCGAGCGCCATCTTGCGCACGAATCCGCGCTGGTGCGCGCCATGGCGGTCTGGGCCCTTGGGCGTCTGCTGCCACCCATGGCCGCCACCGATCTTGCACGTCGTCATCTGGCGCATGAGTGTGACCCTGACGTGCGAGTCGAATGCGAGCGGTTGCTCAATGCCGGAGACACATGCCCATGAATCTCGTCATCCTCGGCTTTGGCTACACCTCGCAGCATTTCGAGGAAGATCACGCCCTCGCCTTCGCGCAGGTCACCGCGACCGTGCGCGATCCGGCCCGCGCTTCTGAGCTGACCCGCAATGACCTGACGGTGCTTCCCTTCAGCAGTGCGCCGGTCGGCCAGCGCCTTCGCGAGGCCCTGCTGGATGCAGACCGGCTGCTCATTTCGGTTCCACCTGGAGCTGAGGGCGATCCGGCGCTGCTGGCGCTTGGCGACATTATCAAGGCCGCGCCCCGGCTCACCCATCTGGTCTACCTCTCGACCGTGGGCGTCTATGGCGATCATGGCGGTGCCTGGATTGATGAGGAGACCCCGTGCCTGCCCTCCAATGATCGCAGCCAGTGGCGGCTCGCGGCGGAAGAGGGCTGGCTTGGCCTTGGGCGCGAGAGCGGTCGCCACGTGCATGTGCTGCGTCTGTCGGGCATCTATGGGCCGGGCAACAATGCGCTGGTCAATCTGCAGCGGGGCACAGCGCGGCGCATCATCAAGCCGGGGCAGGTCTTCAACCGCATTCACGTTGCCGATATCGGCAGTGCGATCATGGCTGGTTTTTCGCACACCGGCTGCCGCGTCTGGAACATCACAGACGATGAGCCCGCACCGCCGCAGGATGTTGTCGTCTATGGCGCAAGGCTGCTCGGCATCAAGCCCCCGCCGGAAATCGCCTTCGACACCGCGAACATGTCACCCATGGCTCGCAGCTTCTATGCGGAATGCAAGCGCGTGAAGAATGTCGCGGCGAAGGCGGGCCTTGGCTGGCACCCGCTTTATCCGACCTATCGCGAGGCGCTCGACGCGCTGGCGGCGGCGGGCGAGGGCGGCTAGCCCAGCAGCCAGGGCGCGCCGCTGTCCTCGGCCAGCTTCTTGATGCGCGCGAAAAGCCCCGGCGCCACCGGAATGCCATCGCGCTCGCGGATCGCGGCGATCTTGCGTTCAGGATCGCCCGCCACCATCACAGGCTTGCTTGGGTCAGCGGGCGGCGTGGCGCGCAGGCTGTCGCAGAAGTCTGCCACAGCGCCCTTGAA
>CAISZN010000235.1 GCA_903889985.1 uncultured Hyphomicrobiales bacterium
AGCCAGCTGAACTTTTCCGGCTCATATTTGCGCGAGCGATCGTTGATCTTTTCGAGCAGGAACGTCGGCTGCACGATGAGCAGAACCGTGCCGTCCCTGGGTGCGACGTTATAGACATATTCCGCTGCGGCGATGGAGCCGGCGCCGGGCATGTTGCGCGGCACAACCACCGGGCGTCCGGGAATGTAGTCGGGCAGAAACTGCGCCACGAGCCGGGCACTGAGGTCATAGCCACCGCCTTCACCCGTGCCGATGATGAGCTGAACCGTCTTGCCCTTGTAGAAATCCTCGGTCTGCGCCTGCGCCTGCGTTAGCGCGGCCATTGACAGGAGGGCACCGGCCAGGATCCGGCTCGCGTGAAAGGTCATTTTTGCTCCTCGGGATCGGGATCTGCGTCCCTTGCCAGCAACCTTCTAACAGGCCTCGCAGCGCGATAGAATAGTGGCCCGGCTCGACATCGCGGGCGAATGGTCATAAAGAGCATATTAGAGAGCTAAGATCTGGGAGAGGCGCCATGCTGACCGCCGAGGAAAACGACCTTCTGTGCCGTGTGGAGGGCGATGCCCCCATGGGGCGGATGATGCGGCGCTACTGGATTCCCGCTTGCCTGTCCGAGGAAATTCCTGAGCCCGATTGCGATCCCGTGCGCGTGCGGCTGCTGGGCGAAAACCTCGTCGCCTTCCGCGACAGCGATGGCCGCGTCGGCGTGGTGGCGGAGCAGTGCCCGCATCGCAAGGCCTCGCTCTTCTATGGCCGCAACGAGGAAGGTGGCCTGCGCTGCCTCTATCATGGCTGGAAGTTTGACGTGGAGGGCAACTGTACGGACATGTCCTCCGAGCCCCCTGGCAGCGGGTTGTGCGAGAAAGTGAAGCACAAGGCCTATCCGGTGCAGGAATGTGCCGGTTTCGTGTGGGTCTACATGGGCCCCGCCGATCAGGTGCCAGCCTTCCAGCGCCCGGTCTTTGCGCCGAGCGAAACGTCGCGCGTCAGCGCCCTCAAGGTTGTCGTCAATACCAACTGGGCGCAGGGACTCGAAGGGGCAATCGACTCCGCTCATTCCTCGAGCCTGCATTCCACCGACATGCCACCCGCACGCGTTGGCGGCTCCACCGCAACAGGTACCGCCTGGCAGCGCCCTTCCACCGACAAGTCACCGCGCCTTCAGGCGCAGGAGACAGACTTCGGCTTCCAGTACGCGGCGATCCGCCGGCCGATCCAGAATGCCAACAAGCATGACTATCTGCGCGTCACTCTGTTTCTGGCGCCCTTCAATGTGCTGATCCCGCCCAATAACGTTTACAACGTCTACCAGATGAACGTACCGATCGATGACGGTCATCACGCGCTCTACCTGATCGCCTGGAGCGACAGTGAGGACGGCGGCACCGATGTGGAAAGCTGGCGCAAGTTCACTGGCGCGCAGCTCGGCATCGACCTCGACCGCCAATATCGCAAGCTCGACAATGTCGCCAACAATTATGGGCAGGATCGTCAGGCCATGAAGCTTGGCAACTTCACCGGCATTCGCGGCTTTCCGAATCAGGACATCGCCATGTGGGAATCCATGGGCCCCATCGCCGACCGCACGAGCGAGAAGCTGGGCGCCAGCGATCTCGCCGTGGTGGAGTTTCGCCGCGTGATGGTGAAGGCGGTACGTGATTTCATGAATGGGGCGGCTCCCATTGCATCGAACCTCTCGCAGGACCAGCGTCACGCTCTGGCCTCATGGGAACGTGTCGTGCCGAAATCGACGGACTGGCGAAGCTTCGATCCGCGCGGGCAGCAGGCAGCCGCCGAATAGGGATGCGTGCCGGAGGCCCGCGGTCCACGTCTACCCTGGACCGCGCGCGTCCTCGCGCGCATCTTGCGGGCAACCCCAAACTCTCGGCTTGACCGCACCGGCCCGCCCGCTATTCCTCCCCCGACCACAGCGGGGGAAATGTCCATGAAGATTGCAGCATTCAACCGGAAGGATGGGCCGGGACTCGGGGTGATCGACGGTGACGAACTCATCTGCCTGACCTCGATCGATCCCTCTGCTCCACGGGAACTCGGCGCAGCGCTGCGTGCGCCGGGCGGTCTCAAGGCCCTCGCAGAGATCGCTGCACGCGGCGGAGCGGCCAACCGCACCAAGCTCGCGAATGTGACCCTGCGCATGCCTGTCGAGACCCCCGGCAAGATCCTCTGCCTTGGTCTCAACTACGTCGAGCATATCAACGAGGGTCCGTTCCAGCGGCCTGACTATCCGACGCTGTTTATGCGCGCCATGACTTCGCTGGTGCCCTCCGGCGCGCCGCTGGTGGCGCCCAAGGCTTCGATCCAGCTCGACTACGAGGCCGAGCTCGTGGCCATCATCGGCAAGACGGTCCGCCACCTGACGCCTGAGAACGCACTCGATGCGGTCGCCGGCTATTCGGTCTTCAACGATGGTTCGGTGCGCGAATACCAGCGCCACACGACCCAGTGGACGGTGGGCAAGAACTTCGACAAGTCGGGCAGCTTCGGTCCCTATTTTGTCAGCTCCGATGAACTGCCCCCCGGCGCCACGGGCCTCAAGATCGAGTGCCGCCTCAACGGCCAGGTCGTTCAGTCCGACAACACGAAGAACATGTGCTTCAACGTGGTCGATACGCTGGTCTATCTCACCAAGGGCATCACGCTGGAGCCGGGCGATCTGCTCGTCATGGGCACGCCCTCGGGCGTTGGCCATGCGCGCAAGCCCCAGCTCTGGATGAAGAAGGGCGATGTCTGCGAGGTCGAGATCGAGAAGGTCGGCCTGCTGAGCAACGGCATCGTCGACGAGGCCTGATCTTGCAGAACTGCAAGGGCGCTCTTGTGGCCATTTGCCGACCCTGAGTGTGCCCCCACCTGAGGGGCACATCTTCACGGGAGATCCCGTCATGTCCAGCAAGCCAATCCTCACCATCATCGAGACGCCCTCGCCCCATTGGGTCGGGGACGGCTTCCTCGTTCGCCCGCTGTTTGCCGACTATGCCTTCCGCAATGAGATCAGTCCCTTCCTGATGCTCGACTATGCGGCGCCGGTTGAGTTTCCGCCCTCGGAGACACCTCCGGGCGTGGGCGGTCATCCGCACAAGGGCTTTGAGACCGTCACCATCGTCTACAACGGCGAAGTCGAGCACCGGGACTCGGCCGGCAATTCAGGCAAGATCGGTCCCGGCGACGTGCAGTGGATGACGGCGGGCTCCGGGCTGTTGCACGAGGAGTTCCACTCCCGCGAAGCCTCGAAGCGGGGCGGGGTGGTCTCCATGGCGCAGCTCTGGGTGAACCTGCCCAAGCGCGACAAGAATGCACCCCCGCGCTACCAGACCATCCTCGATGGCACGATCCCGCGCGTCGCCCTGCCGGAAGGCGCGGGTGAGCTGCGCGTGATCGCTGGCCGCTATGGCGAGGCCCAGGGCCCGGCCTCGACCTTCACGCCGGTCGATGTCTGGGACATTCGCCTGACAAAGGGTGCGACCATCACACTGCCGCTGCCGGAAGGGCACAATGCCATCCTGCCGGTGCTCGAAGGCGCCGTGCGCATTGATGGCAAGGATGTCGGCCCGTCGAAAGCCGTGCTGTTCGGCCGCAAGGGCGATGGCGTGACCATCACCGCCACGGCCGATGCGCAGCTGCTGCTGCTGGGTGGCGAACCGCTGGATGAGCCGATCGCCCACTACGGGCCGTTCGTCATGAACACCCAGGACGAAATCCGTCAGGCCATCGACGACTTCCGTCGCGGCAAGATGGGCGTCCTGTAAGGAGCCGGAATGGAAGAGGTCGACTGCGTCATTGCCGGAGCAGGCGTCGTCGGCCTCGCCATTGCCCGCGCTCTGTCCGCGCGTGGCCGCGAGGTGCTGATCCTCGAAAGCGAGGAGGCCTTCGGCACTGTGACTTCCGCACGCAACAGCGAGGTGATCCACGCGGGCATCTACTATCCTAAAGACAGCTTCATGGCCCGCTTCTGCGTGGCGGGCCGGCGCGCGCTTTATGCCTATCTGCAGGAGCGCGGCATCGCCCATCGCAACTGCGGCAAGCTGATCGTGGCAACCAGCGACGCCGAGGTCGAGCAGCTCGCCGCCATCAAGGCAAGGGCTGAGGCCAATGGTGTCGAGGGCATGCGCGTCCTCTCCGCCGAAGAGGCCCGCGCGATGGAACCCGCGCTCGGCTGTAAGGGCGCGTTGCTGTCTCAAACCACAGGCATCATCGACAGCCACGCCTATATGCTCACCCTGCTCGGCGATGCAGAGGCGCAGGGCGCAACCCTCGTTTGTCGCGCACCAGTGGTCGGCGGTCGCATCGGTGAGGATGGTATCGATCTTCAGATCGGCGGAGCTGATCCGATGTCGCTTCGCTCTCGCCTTTTCATCAACGCAGCTGGCCTCCAGGCTCCTGCGCTGGCGCGCAGCCTTGATGGCATGCCCTCTGATCATGTGCCGGGAACATGGTGGGCCAAGGGCAACTATTTCACGCTGGCAGGTCGCTCGCCTTTCTCGCGGCTGATCTATCCGGTTCCCGTGCCGGGGGGGCTTGGCACGCACCTCACCCTCGATCTCGCGGGGCAGGCGCGCTTTGGTCCCGACGTCGAATGGGTCGACAAAATCGACTATGAGGTCAATCCGCGTCGTGGCGACAGTTTCTATGCTGCCATCCGCCGCTACTGGCCCGATCTCCCCGATGATGCGCTCCAGCCTGCCTATTCAGGCATCCGCCCCAAGATCGTGCCGCCGGGTGCGCCCGCGCAGGATTTCGTCATTCAGGGCGAAGCCGTGCATGGCGTGCGGGGACTGTTGAATCTTTTCGGCATCGAGTCGCCGGGCCTCACGGCCTCACTTGCCGTCGCCGACCATGTGGCGGGCCTCGTCGCCTGATCAGTCCAGCACCGCGTGGCCGGGCTCAGCCTTTACCACCTGCTTGGGCCTGCGCATCAACAGCAGCAGGAAGGCGGTGGGAAGAGTCACCCAGAACATCAGCATGAAATCG
>CAISZN010000236.1 GCA_903889985.1 uncultured Hyphomicrobiales bacterium
ACCTCATCGCCACCCTTCAATTCTGCGCGTGTTCCCATCATTGTTTAACACTCGTAATGGCTGGGATTACGTTGCCAAGCAAATTACGCACAACCTGCTCGCTTTCAGGATGCACCGCAATGTTTTGAGCCAAATCAACCATCTGGATCCGCTCTTTCTCAATCATCTCAGCCTGTTTCATGGCATTGTCAGCTTGATCTTTTCTCATCGTGGCCGCCAAGCCTGCTGCCTTGATTTTTGTATCCATCAATTTAGCGTCAGCCAACTTCTCTTTGATAATCAAATCAATGCCGTCCACTTGCTTCTCGTGGTCAGTAGGTTCCTTTAATCCACCTTCAGGCTGCGCTTGGCTGTCCTGCTGCGCCTTTGCCATATCCAGCTGCGCTCGAGCTTGATCCACAGCCATCTTGCCCTGTGCCAATTGCGCCTTCGTGTCGCTGTCCTGCTTTTTAATCTGCAGCTCGGCCATTTGTTTTTGCATCTCAGGAGGAGGAGCGCCCTGTGCAGACGGTGGAATCATAAACTGTTCAGGGTTGCTCCAGCCCACAGCTTGCAACGCCGCGGTATCGATCGCAATCGGATCATATAAGGTCGGGTTCTGCGCCTGTATCTGCTTCAGCGCCACAACCTTCATCAAACGCTGTGTTTGCGATGCCGTATTCGGGTCAGCCTGCGGCACCAGATCCACCTGATCTAGCGCGCGAAGGAACGTCTCCTCGTCCCACTTACGAGTAGGGCGACGGTTCTGCTGCCAGAACGAATCAGGATTTTCTCGGAAACATTGCACCAACAAAGCAAACTCTTCCGACTGCGCGGCATGCATTCGCTTATGCACCGAGTTAAGCACCTTGGTGGCCTGATCAATCAACGCGATCGTCGTTCCGACAGGTGCGTCCTGCTTGCCCTCGCCCACTGCCTGCTCGGCCGTGCCGCCAACCCGCATGCCCGTCTGGTTGATATTTTCCACCAACGCCATAAGGCCGCCACCAACGTCCTTATAAGGCAACGGCATAACGGCTTGGCTGATCGGCATACCGCCAGTCTTGACCAACGCTCCGCCACCCGGCGGCACACGGAAGATGTTGGTGTTCTGCCGCGCACCCGTGTCGGCATACAGAAAGCCGGGGAAGTTTGCGTACATACCAGCATCAAGCATTTCGCGCCACGCTGCCGTCAACGCATTGGTCGTATTGCCTAAGATGTGCAGGAGACCCAGATCATAAAAGCCCATCCCCGGTATGAATGTGTATTTGATGAAATTCTGGCGAGCTTCTGGCAGATCTTTCGTATCTTCATCATAGTTCCTCACGATCGACAGGATTTCATGTGTCGATGCATCAATCGTTACGCGGTAAGGGATCTCGAGGCCAGTCTCTGTGCCTTTGCGGCGGTGCTCGAACCCTTTGATATCTAGCTCGCAATAGATTTCGTAGATTTCGCGGTCACGGTCTTCTGGGTTAAACGATTCAGAACTAATACCCTGTTGCGCCATCTTCTCACGTTGTGCCGCATCCCACTTGATCATCTTAGGGTCGGACAGGTCAATTTCTTTATAGACGCCGAGGATCTGCATCCGTTTGACGGTCGAAGCCCGCATATAAATGCGATGGGTTATACGTTTCGCGTTTGAAAGGTCAGTGGCCGCATTGTTGACGATGAGGTCGTCGGCATCAATCGATTCCGATACGGGTCTATTCCGCAAAGGGCAATAGTACACCTTCTTGAACGCAGTACCCCCAAAGCCGAGCATGAGCAGCATCCGATCGGTGTCTGGATAATACTCTTTGGCGGTCGAGGTAAGGTAGTGGTTTAGATCATTCTCAAGATCATTAGCTAACTGGTCCGATTGGAGGCTGGCGTTGTTGTTGTCTTCGCGGATTTTGACTGGCCCGTCAGTTGGCAATAGCTCGGATCGCGCGTTCGCCTGAAAGCGCAATACAGCTTCGAGCAATAATGGGTGCCTGACCCGTGACATGCCCTCGACTGGAGCGCCGTCGGCTGCCCCTGCCAGCCCGGGGATCTCAATCTTGAGGCCGAGAAGCTTGATGCCTTGCGCTCGGTCTTCAATCCATTCTTTGCGGCTGTCGAGGTCATCCTGTACGCCCTTCATCAGATTGTGGGCGATCATTGATAGCTCGGCCTGATCAATTTCTTCCACCAGATTGTCAAACCATTTGGTCTGGCGACCCTCGGCCTTCTCGATCGGGCTACCATCCAATGAGAACGTAATCGATCCGTCAGGCAGCTCAATCGACATAATGTTGCCGTGCTGATCTACGTCCTGTTTCGGCCCGTCCTCCGCGATCTCAACCGTCATGTCCTCGGCATCCAATGGATCTTGGTCAACTAATCTAAGGTTGGGGTTAGCGACAAGAGCCATAATCAGATCCCGTAAAGTGGTTCAGGCGGTTTGCCCGAATGCTGCCGACTGTCTTCGTACATTTCCTGTATCTCGTCTTGCATCAGGGCAAAACCTGTCCGTCTGAGATACCGCATCGCCATCGAGACCGTGTCCACCAGATCGTCATGCTTGGCTTTTGGGAACCGCATGCACTGGCTTATGACCTCGTCAGCCCATGCTTTATCGGGGCAGTAGACCAGTCCTTCCTCGAACAAATGCTGCACCGAATAAAGCCTAGCCCGTTTGTCGACCGAGCCCACAGGTTCCATTTGAACGCCAAAGTTCTTACCAGAATACATCCTTCTGAGCTCCCGCGCAACTGGCTTGCCCACAGTGGTGTCTTCTATCAGGATTGTCTGGACTTTCCACCGGAGGCACGTCTGCGCCACCTCGGTGACCAGTTCTGGCATTTCTAGGTGCTTCGACCATGCATGCATCATCATGATCCGGGGCGGCACCTCCCGCTCGTCGTAGGTGCGGATTACATGGGTCATGTGACCGTCTCGGTTCAGCATGCGGGTCGCATGGGTCTTAGGGTCATCGGTCCACACGCCCCAGACCGTCAGGGCGGACGGGTCGTTTTCCTTCTTCTCGGTCATGGCCGTGTCCAGTGACGCAATGATGAAGTCGAACGGCGGGTACTTCGGATCCTCCCAAAGCTGCCAGTGCTTGCGTTTGATGATACCGCCGTCCTCTGGGGTCGGCAGCTGCTGGAACTGGCCAGACGCCGCATACTTGCCCATGATCCGCTTGTCGCGTTGCACCACATGGGCTGGGAACCGCCTTGGAAAGAACAG
>CAISZN010000237.1 GCA_903889985.1 uncultured Hyphomicrobiales bacterium
AGCTTCGCGCCCGGTATATGGCCGGTCGCAGGCTTTCCGGCTTCGCCGACAAAGGCCGCCTTGCCCCGCGCATCAAGCAGGACCCCGGACCGCGCAATCCTTGCAGCCTGATGAGCTTCGATCGTCGGCATATGCCCGGCTTGCAATGCCACCGTGCCGGCCTTGGTGGCTTCGCTCAAGATGTCGGTCGATGTCGGTTTGCCAGCAGCCGTCCAGGCAGCAAGCCCGCCGTCGAGAATGCGGACATTGCGGAAGCCGGCCCACCGAAAGGTCCACCAGGCGCGCGATGCCTGTGCCCCTGCAGAGCTGTCATAGACCACAACCTGACTGTCACGGCTGATACCCCAGCGACGCGCATTGGCCTGGAGGTCCATGATCTTTGGCAGCGGCCGACGTCCCGACCGCTTGGTCGGCTTGTCGGAGAAGTCGGTCGCAAGATGCACGGACAAGGCACCCGGGATCTTTGGCCGATCCTCGGGAGCTGCGCCTTTTTCATCAATGACGTCGAGCAGGACGACGGGCGCCCCGCCCTGCAGGAGGCTGGCCAGCTCAGCGATGGTGATCAGGGTTTGGGCCCTTGCGTCGCTCACGGGAGTGGCTCCTTACGCAGTCATCGTGGCGCGATACAGGACGCGCCGGCCACCGCCGGTATAGTCCTTGATGCCCTTGTGCTGAACGACGCGGTTATCCCAGATCGCCAGAGCGCCCTTGCTCCAGGAATAGCGAACTGTCGCCTCGGGCGACTTGATCATGTCGAAGAGGATGCCGAGGATATTCTGGCTCATGATGCGGCTGACACCCTTGATGTAGCCTGCATAGGACTCATTGACGGCGACCCACTTGCGGCCCGTGACGGGATGCACACGGATCAGCGGCATTTCGAAGGGAGGCATCCGGATGCGAGCCTTTGTGGCCTCTTCCGCATCAAGATAGCGATCGGTGATGTGGCCGGTCGCATCGGCAGACTGGATGACCGTGAGCGTTTCCAGGAAAGCTGCAAACAGCGGATCGAGCTGCTCATAGACCCAGGCAGCGCTGCTGAAAATTGTGTCTCCCCCGAATTCCGGCAGTTGTTGCGCAAAGAGGGCCGTAAAGGCAGGCGCATCGGGACGGAAGCCACCGTCAGCATGCCAGATGTGGTTGCGCAGGTGCTTGTCCTTGAGAGAGTCAATCATCGTCGCGTCCGGATTCTCCGGCGCACGCGGCGTATGCGGGCCCGCATAGTGAAAGAACTCACCAAGGAAGCCGGCAAACTGCGTAAAGTTTTCAGCAGTCACCGTGCCCGGCTCGAAGATCAGCAGGCCGCGGTTGTGCAGCAGGTCACGCAGGCCAGACCGGACGCTATCGTCCAGGGGGCGACCATCAAAGCGGAAGCCCGACACCATGGAGCCAACAGCGGGCTGCAGTTGAGAAACACGAACGCCGGCCGGCATTGCAGATTCAGCGACAAGACGAACGGGGTTGTTTGCGGTCGACATGTGCAAGGCCTTTCCTCTAGTCATCTTTGGCTTGGGCCGGAGAGTTGCCTCTTCCTGAACCCATCGTCAAGTCAATGAAACGTCGTCTCAGGGCGATTTTCCAGAACTCCCGGCCAAGCCAAGGGCCTGTTTTCGTACCGCTTCCGCGCGCGCGACGGTCGCCGCAGGCGTGCGGTAGAGCTTGGCGACACGTTCGGCCAGAACTTCGCCCGTTGCCGGGCTGATATCGAGCTTCTGCTTTTCGGCCTCGGCGAGAAACAGGGGATCCTTCAAGGTTGCCTCGAAGGCCAGTCTCAGGATGGCCTCTCGATCCTTCGGGATGCCAGGCGGCGCAAAGACGGGGCGGCCAAGGGCAAGGGTATCACCCAGAAAATCGAAGGCTTCCCGGGCTTCAGGGGTGGTCGCGTAGTCATAGATCGACGGCGCATCGAATTCAGGATGCTTGCCCTTGCCCAAATGCGCGATGATCTGCCAGTTGCCAGCCTTCCAGTCGTCATATTCGCTGGACTGGAGAGCGGCCCAGCTCCAGCCAACAAGTCCATTCGTCTCGCCGCGACGGACGGACAGGCGCTCTTCGGCCTTGCCCGTATAACCGGACACAATCCTGAATTTCGTGCCGATCGTGGCATTGAGCACCGCCGGCCAGATGTAATCGTCAGAGGCTGGCCCGTCGGCCGCCACCGCGAATTCTTTGGACTGCGCATCCATGATGCTGTCGAGGCCGCGGCCTTTCCAGGAAACGGCGATGAAAGCTTCGTCGTTCAGGCTCGCGATCCATGAGAACTTCGTCGGATCGAAGGTCGCCTCCTTGGTGCCGTAAAGAGGCTCAACGAGCACGGAGCGCTGCGTGATGCCAATGGTAAGCCCATCGCGCGGTGCCGCGGTGTACATCCAGTTCGTCGCCCGCAGGCCTGCGGCCCCAGTCATGTTCTGGACTACGACAGTCGGATTACCCGGAATATGGCGCTCCAGATGGCGCGCAAGGGTCCGCGCATATTGGTCGTAGCCGCCACCAGCCGCGAGCGCGACGACGAAATTGATCGTCTTGCCCTTGAAGGCCGCCTCCGCCTGTTCCGGCGAAATCTCGTCACTGCGAGCCACGGTCACAGCGAGAGCTGTCAAAATGATCAGGGACGCCGACAGGCGGCCCGCTCCTTTCCAACCAAACACGCTCATGCCTCCAGCCACTCCGCCGCTCGAGACCGCAATAATCATTTCCGACAATACCGGTCAAGTTACAAAACAACTGGACCACCGGACGGAGGGGATCAACGACACCTCGATTGCGACCCAGGGATTGCGCCCCAAGCGCGCAGGATGAGCCTGGCGCGATTGTCTTGGCCTTGACTAGTCGTCAGCCTCTCGCACATTTCCGGAACTGGGGTCGTACACCTCAGCAACCGCCTGACTTTGCAATTTTCTTTGAAGATGTGCTCCATGCCGGGCATATCGCGCGGGCGGATCAAAGTCTCGCTTTTGAGGACCACAACAAGCTAGACTTGCGACAGGCATGGGAGCGAACACACGTGAAAAGCAACGGACACCGGAAAGGGTGCCCAAGATGACGGCCTCAGAATTGACGTCGACCGGGCAGCAGCAGGACGCGAGACGCGCGCTTTTTTTGGGGAAAGCAAGGCTCGTCACCGGGGCACTTTCCGTCGGTCTGTTTCTGGCCAGCTGGGAAATGGCTGTCTGGTCGGGTGCAATCGATCCTATGTTTGTCTCGTCACCCTCGCGAATTGCGGCTGTCGGCTTGACCGCGATCGATGACCGCGATTTCTGGCGAGATGTCTCGGTGAGTACGCAGGAATTCCTCTACGGCTATGTGACTGCCATTCTGGTCGGCATACCGCTCGGCTTGTTGGTAGGCTGGTCAAGGCGCCTGCATTTTCTTCTGGGGCCCATCATCGACATGATGAACGCGGTGCCACGCGTGACCTTCCTGCCAATTCTTGTCCTATGGTTCGGGATCGGCATCTGGTCGAAGTTCGCTGTCGTTTTTCTCGGCGCCGTCGTTCCAATCCTCATCAGTACCTATTCCGGCGTGCGCACCAACGAGGCGCGCTTCCTGAAGGTTGCTCGGAGCTTCAGTGCATCACGCCTGAAACTCTTCACCAGCATCATTCTGCCGGGTACGGTGCCCTTCATCTTCACGGGGTTGAAATATGCCTCGGGGCGCGCACTTCTCGGAGTCGTTGTCGGCGAGCTCTATGCAGCGACAGCCGGTATAGGCCATATGATTGCCGATGCAGGAAACACTTTTCAGACTGACACAGTCTTCTTCGGCGTTTTCCTCTTCACTTTCACCGGCGTTGTCATAACGACGGTCCTCGACAGATTGGAGCGCCATTTCGAGCGCTGGCGCGCGCCTGTGAGACGCGACTCATGAAGCGAACCTACCTCAAGCACGAGCGCCTCATTCTTGGCACTTTGATGATCCTGCTCGTTCTGCTTGCGTGGCAGGGCCTGTCCAGCGGCTGGTGGGCAGACCTGTTCAAACCGCTGTTGGGATCCGGCGCCGAAAAATTGCGCGTCCGACCAATTTTTATTTCCTCTCCGGCAGCCGTTTTCAGCAAGGCATGGGACCTCTATGCCGTCACCGGAGAGATCTGGCGGCATCTGCGTGAAAGTGCCCTCGAAGTCCTTGTCGGGTTTGGCAGCGCCATTCTCCTTGGCATTCCACTCGGACTTTGGGCGGGGCGTTCGCGCATCGCGTCCTATGCCCTCGAACCCTTCATGTCGGCGCTGAACGCAACGCCACAGGTCGCTTTCCTGCCACTGATCGTCTTATGGGTCGGCACGGGGTTCGCTTGCCGAGCCTTGATCATCTTCCTGCTAACGCTGGTACCCATTCTCATCAATGCCCATGCCGCTGTGCGGACAGTTGACCCTCGACTATTGCGGGTCGCACGCAGCTTCTGCTGTTCCGAGTGGCGCCTGTTTACCTCGATTATCCTTCCTGCTTCCGTTCCCTTTCTGCTCGCCGGGCTTCGGCTGGGGATCGGGCGCGCAATGATCGGCATTGTGGTTGGCGAACTCTATGGCTCGGCAATCGGCATCGGAATCATGATCAACAAGGCGGGCGCCTTCTTCCAGACGGATACGGTCTTTGTCGGCGTTTTCACCATTGTCGCCGCCGGGCTGGCATTGACCGAAGTGCTGCGACAGATCGAAAAACGTGTCGAAATCTGGCGCCCTGACCATCCGGGACAATCTTCATGACGGGATCTTCAATGCGCATCAAACTGCAGGCGCGCGACGTCAGTCTCGCTTATCAACAGCCGCGAACCGGCACGAGCCTCCTTGCTCTGGACCGCATCAATCTGGAAGTGGCCGAAGGGGAATTTGTATCCGTTGTGGGACCCTCTGGCTGCGGCAAGACGACCTTTCTGTCGGTGGTCGATGGTTTGATCCCTGCGACTGGAGGCGAAATTCTCGTGGACGGCGTGGCGGTCACCAAACCCGGTCCCGATCGGGCCGTTGTCTTCCAGGATGCCTCCCTGCTGCCATGGCGCACTGTCCTTGACAATGTGGTCTATGGCCTGGAATGCGCCCATGTAAAAGCGCGCGAGGCACGCGAGCGCGCCCGGCAATTCATCGACATGGTTGGCCTGAACGGCTTCGAGGCTTCCTATCCCCATGAGCTTTCGGGCGGCATGCAGCAACGTGTCAACCTGGCCCGGGCGCTGGTGATGGACCCAAAGGTTCTGCTGATGGACGAGCCATTCGCTGCACTCGATGCACAGACACGCGAGACCATGCAGGAGGAACTTCTGCGGATCTGGATGAAGGCGGGAAAAACCGTCCTCTTTATTACCCACCAGATCGACGAAGCAATCTTCCTCTCCGACCGCGTCATCGTCTTTTCTGGCCGGCCGGGCCGTGTCAGGGCCAGCGTCACGGTCGATATCGAACGCCCACGCAGCCTTCGCCTGAAACGAGACCCGCGCTTTCACGCGCTCGAAGATCGGATTTGGGGCCTGATTCAAGGGGAGTCGGAACAGCCGGACGTAGCGCAGGAACATCCAGTCGCTGTATAACTGGAGGAATAATAGGCCCGACCGCAGATGTCGGGCACCAAGGAGGGGCATATGCGCAATCCGTTTTCACGTTTCTGCAATGCGGCCGCAGCCGCGGGACTCCTCCTTTTCCTGTCAGCCGGTGGCGGCCGTGCAGCAGATTTGATCCCCTTCAAGATGGGAATTTCCACGCCTTCCGTCTCCATCCTGCCCGTCTATCTCGCCGAGGCTGCCGGCCTGGATCGCAAGAACGGACTGCAGATGGAAATCATCAGCGCGGAGGGTGGAACACGCGGGATCCAGGTGCTGTTGTCAGGCGAGATACAGGCCATGCATGTCGGTCTGGCGCCCGTGATCCAGGCAAATTTGCAGGGCGCAGACCTGCGCCTGGTGGCCTCCAGCGTCAACACGCTGCCTTTCGCCATCTACGGAACCAAGGCAAAAACCCCGCCATTGCCAAAGGGCAGCACGATCGGCATCAGTACCTTTGGTTCCGAGACGGATATTGCCATCAGCATCGCCCTCAAACAGATGGGGCTCTCGCGTGATGATATGACAATCTCGCAGATTGGTGGCACGACACAGCGCTACGCTGCCATGGTCGCGGGGCGCATCGATGCAGCTCCACTGCTGGAGCCTGCAACAACGCTCGCCATCGAAAAGGGTTTTGTACCGATTGCCGACCTCGCCGCCGCCAAGACACCTTGGATCTTCGATGCCGTTGTGGTCACGCGCTCCTATGCGCAGGCACAGCCCGAAACACTCACGCGATTCCTGAAAGCCTATATCGAAGCAGCCCTGAAGGGACTCGGCGATGAGGCCTGGGCAAAGGAGATCATCGCGAAACGCTTCAAGATCACCGATACCAAAGTGGTCGATGCGACCTATCGCGATTACGTACGCATTCTTGCACGCGACCTCACTCCTTCTCTGGATGGTGCAGCCAATGTCATCACCCAGCTGAAATCGGTCAATCTACCGGTCGGCAGCGAGAACCCGCGCGA
This sequence comes from uncultured Hyphomicrobiales bacterium, assembly GCA_903889985.1. Taxonomy (GTDB): domain Bacteria; phylum Pseudomonadota; class Alphaproteobacteria; order Rhizobiales; family Beijerinckiaceae; genus Terripilifer. The sequence continues at coordinate 6,502 of CAISZN010000237.1, forward strand.
CTATCTCGACCTGAGCCTCATCGACAAGTTGAAGGCGGAGGGTTTCATCGCACAGATGCAGAAGCAGTATAGCGCCAATTGAATGGCTGCTTTGCATGGATGCGCGCCAACAGGCCCGCATCCATGCCAGTCCTGGCACGTGTCACAGCAGCCCAAGGCCAGAGAGACTTATTGATTTGCCTTCAGCGCGGGAAGGACTTCTGCCGCAAATCGATCCAGGCAGGTGTCCAGTGGATGGAATTGCAACATGGCAAGGTCAACCCCAATGCGCTCCCATTCCGTGAAACGCTCAATGACC
>CAISZN010000238.1 GCA_903889985.1 uncultured Hyphomicrobiales bacterium
AAGCGCATCGACATTGATGCGCACCGATTCCATCCACGTCGTCGTCGTGTTCTTCTCGTTTAAGAGGGGCTCGAACGAGGAGTTACCTCCCGAGGGCTCCAGACATGCAGCGATGCCGATGCCTGCCAGCTGGCCTTGGCTACGCAGTTGATCGCGCTCGGCAATCAAAGCCGCATACCCAACATGTGCCAGCACCTTGTCGACCACGGCGTGATAATCTCCAGAGTCGTAACGGGTGCCACTGGGGATCAGATAGGGGAACTCGTCATGGCGGATAAAATTGCGTCGACGCAGTTCCACCCGATCAAGTCCAAGCTTTTCAGCGACCAGATCGATGCCAGTCTCAATAGCGTAATTGGTCGGCGATTGACCAAAGCCCCGAACCGCCTCCTCGACCGCCTTGTTCGAGGTGACGGCAATCGCATGATAGCGCACGCTCTTGATCTTATAGGGCCCGACGATGGCGCCGATGGGCTTGCCAAGCTGGAAGGGCGCGCGACCAGCATAGGCGCCGACATTGTCGAGCGCGCGCATCTTCATTGAGTTGATCGTCCCATCGCCGTTGAAGGCAAGGTCCACATCGAAGATACGCTCAGGTCCGTGCATGTCACCGGAGCGCATATTTTCGAGACGATCCTCGATCAGTCGCACCGGGCGATTGAGCAAACGCGACAGATGGGCCACAAGCACGGTATGCTTGATGCCGCGCTTGACGCCATAGCTGCCGCCAACGTCCACGTCGTAATGCACGCGAACGCCGGTCATGGGCAGGCGCACGGCGCGGGCAATCTGGTCCGCATATTTCGGCATCTGGATTGAAGCCCAGACATCGAGCGTTTGCCGCCAGGCATCCCACGAGGCCATGACTGCGAAGGTCTCGATCGGCACCGTCGAATTGCGCCCCCAGGTCACGCGATAGGTGAGCCGGTGTTCGCTCCCTGAAAAATCCTCTTCGACTGGTCCCCAATTGAAGGTCTTGTCGAGCAGGACGTTCGTGCCATGACCAGGATGAACAGGTGTACTTGACGGATCGAGAGCCTCTTCCGCATCGAGAACGAAAGGTAGCGGCTCATAGTCGACTTCGACAAGCTCCGCGGCGTCCTCAGCAATAGCGCGCGTTTCGGCGACGACCGCGGCAACCCATTCGCCCATATAACGTGTTGCGCCAACCGCCAGCGGATAGCGCTTTACGGCCGGCGTCTCCAGTCCGTTCATCAGGGGATCACAGCCGGCAGCCAGCTCCTCTCCGGTGAGCACCTTGTGGACACCTGGCACAGCCAGTGCTGCAGCAACGTCGATCTTTAGAATCTTCGCAGCGGGATGCTGTGAGGGAACGAGCGCGACATGAAGCATGCCTTCGACGCGAATATCCCCCGCATAGCGCCCCCGGCCCACAACAAAGCGACGATCCTCAACAACGCGGCGATTTTGCGAAATATATCGGAAGGATGCCGGTTCGCTCATCTGGCGGCCTCAGCATTGGAACCGGCAAGCCTGCCTGCCGCCAGCTGGATAGCCTCGATGATCTGGCCATAGCCAGTACAACGGCAGATATTGGCAGAAATGGCCGAAACGATCTCCTCACGGCTTGGGCGAGAATTTCCTTTAAGCAGCGCGTGGGCTGTCAGCACCATGCCCGGGGTGCAAAAACCACACTGCATGCCGTGCATTTCACAGAAGGCATCCTGAATGATGCTGAGCTCACCCGGCGCCGTAGCAATGCCCTCGATGGTCGTAATTTCGAACCCATCCGCCTGCACGGCAAACATCAGGCAGGAGCGCACGGGTTCGCCGTCCAGAAGCACCGTGCAAGCGCCACAGATGCCGTGCTCGCAGCCAGCGTGAGAACCCGTGAGCAGCAGCCCATCACGCAGAACATCAAGCAGCGTCGTACGCGGCTCGGCCTCGATGTCATGCAACTGCCCATTGACCTTAAGTTGCACGCTCATGCTGCCAATCCTGAAACAGTCTGAGCATCCTTGCAGGCTTGAAGGATTGCTTGCTCGATGAAAAGGGCCGCAACCCGGCGCCGATAATCGCTACTTGCATGGGAATCGACCATGATTTCCAGGTCCTCAACCGCAGCGCGCGCAACGCCGCGTATCCGCTGCTGGCTCGGCATCTCACCCTTCAGAGCAGCGGCAACGCCGGCCATGAATGTGGGAACTGGAAGCGCTCCGCCAACGCCCACGGCGCACCTCATGATCCTGCCTTCAGGATCCAACGCCACCTGCGCTGCTGCAGAGACATAGGCAAAATCGCTCTGCCTCGCGCTGACCTCGCAAAAGCCGGTCCCCAGACGCCCTTCGGCCCAGACCGGGAAATCAAGACCGGTCAAACAAGATTCCTGATTCAGCGACGTCATCATGGGACCTTCGAAGAACTCTGCAGCGGCAATTGTTCCGGAATGATCGGCAGACTGAAAGCGGACGAACCCGCCAAGCGTCACCAAGACCAAGGGGATTTCAGCAGCCGGATCGGCATTGGCAACCGATCCTCCAAGAGTGCCGCGATTGCGTGTTGGCGCATGTCCGACAAATGGCAGGGCCCGAGCCAAAAGAGGCAGATATTTCAGGACTATATCAGATCGCTCAGCCTCAACTTGTCGCGTGCACGCGCCCATCTTCAGCGTTTCGCCGGCGAATTCGATGAATTGAAGTTCTTGAATGCGGGCGATATCGATCAGCAATGACGGCCGCGCGAGGCGCATGGCCATCATCGGCACAAGCGTCTGGCCACCGGCAATGAGCCTTGCATCCTCGTGGCTGGACAGGGCTTCGCAGGCCTCACGAACGCTGGCAGGGCGCAAATAATCAAAGCTTGCGGCCTTCATGCCCCAGCCCTGCGCATGGGATCTAATGAATGTTCCGGAACTGCCTGACGCATCCGAACGATTGCCGCAGCGCGGCCTCCCTAAAACCGGCATCTTTCAGCCGTTTCGCTGGATAGACCGGACGTTCAGTCTGCGCAAGCAGACTCGGGGCTTCCACGGGCGAATTCGACGGGGGCCTATCAAAAGTCGAGCAAGCCTTGCCTTGGGCCTCTGCGCTGCTCCTGCTGGATGGAAAGACCCTCGAGAAATTCACGGGCCTGTTGCTGGATCTCTCCCTCTCGCGCAGGTCCCATTCTTTCGAGGGTGCGATAGGGCATCGCAAGCCTAGGATTGCCTCGGAGCCGAGCTCGATTCTCTATCAGAAAATTCCAGTATAAATAATTGAACGGGCATGCCGTTGGGCCAGACTTCATGGAAACGCTATAGGCACACCCCGCACAATAATCAGACATGCGGTTGATATATGCGCCTGACGCTGCATAGGGCTTTGAGGCAAGAAGGCCACCATCGGCAAACATGACCATGCCATGCGTATTTGGAAGCTCCACCCAGTCAAAGGCATCTATATAGACAGCCAGGTACCAGGCTTCGATCTCTGAAGGGCTTATACCTGACAGCAAAGCGAAATTGCCTGTCACCATGAGACGCTGAATGTGATGGGCGTAGCCATGACGGCGGGTGTCTTCCACCACGCTTTTGATGCAATGCAAGTCGGTCTCGCCGGACCAATAAAATTCCGGCAGGGGCCGAACGGCCTCAAGCGCATTCGATAATGCATAAGCCGGCATGCGCAGCCAATAGATCCCCCGGACATATTCACGCCACCCCAGAATCTGGCGAATGAACCCTTCGACCGCATTGAGTGGCACTTCGCCCCGTCGAAGGGCCTGTTCAGCAGCCAGGCACACTTCGCGCGGCAGAAGCAGGCCGCAATTCAGATAAGGCGATAACATCGAGTGAAACAGAAAGGGATCGCCGCGCCGCATCGCATCCTGATAGGTCCCGAACTGGGCGAGGCATTCCTGAAGGAAGTGCTTCAAGGCCAGCAGGGCGTCGCGCCTCGTCACGGCCCAGCCAAATTCGGCGAGATCTCCAAAATGATTGCAGAAACGCTCGCCAACCAGCTCCAGGACGTCCGACGTAATCTGATCAGGCAGGAAGCGAAGCCGTTTCGGAGTGGGGGCTCCGGCTGGCAGCGGCTCCCGATTGTCAGCATCGAAGTTCCACTGCCCACCTTCAGGCTTGTCATTATTCATCAGAAAGCCGGTTTCCCGGCGCATTTCACGATAGAAGTATTCCATCCGAAAAGACTTGCGGCCTTCTGCCCAACGCGCAAATCGGCCCCGCGTGCTAAAAAACCGGTCGTCCTCACGAAGTTCGACGGGAACATCGATCAGGTTCTCCCAGCTCCGGATCATGTCCAGCACACGCCATTCGCCAGGCTCCGTGACGATCACACGATCAACCTGATGTCGCTCAATGGCGCGGATCAACTCGCCAGTAAAATGACCGGTATTTCCGTATTCCGTAAGTTCAACATAGTCCACCCTGCAGCCTTCCTCGCGAAGCTCGCGCGCGAAATGACGCATGGCAGACAACAGGAAGGCAATCTTCTGTTTGTGGTGCGGTACATAGGTGGTCTCGTTAGCCACCTCGACCATGAGAATGATATCTGTCCGGAGATCAATCCCATCCAGTGCAGACAGGCAGCGCGACAGCTGATCAGCAAAAATGAACCTGAGAGTCGACATTGCAAAGTCCAATGATCCTCTTGGGCTTACGTTCAAATCACTGGTTCGGTTCAGGCCTACTGCATCAGATCACGGGTTCGGGCGAGGATCTCCGGCTTCATCCCATAAACCTCACGGACGAGATCGGCGATCTCGCGCCCTGACGTGAAGGACAGCTCAAT
>CAISZN010000239.1 GCA_903889985.1 uncultured Hyphomicrobiales bacterium
CAGGGCTGGACCCCGATCGTTCTCGACATGGTGGGCGACGGCGTTCGGCATGACTACGTCGAGCCGAACCAGGCGCTCATCCCGGGCAAGGACAAGCGCATCTCCGCAGGCCTCTATGGCGTCTCAGTGAGCCCCAAGGACGGATCGGTCTGGGGGTCCACCCTCGGCTTCCCGGGTGGCGTCGTGCGCATCGTCCCGGGCAAGAACCCGACCGAAACCGCATTGGCAGAATTATACGAAGTGCCGTGGAATGACCCGAAGGCCTCTGGAGCAGGCTACTCGCCCCGCGGCGTCGACGTCGACTCCAAGGGCATTGTCTGGGTACCGCTCGCAAGTGGCCATCTGGCCAGCTTCGACCGGGACAAGTGCAAGGGCCAGCTCAATGGACCGAACGCCACCGGCAAGCAGTGCCCGGAGGGATGGACCTTCCATGTCCTGCCCGGCCCGCAGTTCCCGGACGTGAAGGCCGATGGCAGCGCCGAGGCGAGCTACTACACCTGGGTCGACCTGCATGACACCTTTGGGCTTGGCAAGGACACGCCCTTCGCCACGGGCAACGCCAACGACTCCCTCATCGCGTTCAAGGACGGCAAGATGGTCAATCTGGTCGTCCCCTATCCGCTTGGCTTTTATGCCAAGGGGATCGATGGCCGTATCGACGATCCAAATGCGGGCTGGAAGGGGCGTGGCCTTTGGTCGACCACCGGCAATCGTACGCCCTTCCATCTGGAAGGCGGCAAAGGCACCCGGCCCAAGGTTGTGAAGTTCCAGATGCGCCCTGACCCACTGGCCAACTGAGACTTGATCTGGATCACTTAAGGCGGGGTGACGCTTTTTGCGTCACCCTTTTTTGCTTATTGTTTACCGAATTTGCTGGACAGTGTTCTTATAGGTTTTCGAGAATGCTCCAAAACTCTGGGGTATTGCAGATGTAATAGAGAGATTACGCTAGAAACCGCTGATAAGGATTCAATTTAAGTCTGTGTCAATTTCCGACCAACATGCTCGCGCTCATGAATTTTCCTCGATGGAGAAATCGACGTGAAGCGCATGGGCAGAATCATGAAGCATCATCGAATGTTTAACGCATCCATTCTCAACACCCTTGAAGGGCAAATTGGTTCCCAGTCGATGGACGAGGCCTTTGAATTTCTTCTCACGGACGTGCGGTCCGGCGCAGAAACACTTGCCCAGTGCATGAACACGGGTGACGAAGCGCGCGCACGCCGCGCGGGCCACAAGCTGAAGGGAATCATCGAGCAATACGGCATTCGCGACCCGGAACAGCGCGCCAGCAATCTGGCTGGCCGTTACGATCTTTACTGGATCAATGAATGCACGGCTCTCTATGCCATCTGCCAGGCCCTTATCGACGAGATCCGCAAAATCCAGCAGGCCCGCGCCGTGTCCAACGACGACATGTGCACGGAGGCATCGCGCAGGGCAATCTGAACGCAGATCTCCCTGCGCCCCATTCGATATTTCGCGAGGATTGATATGTCGAAAATTTCCGTTCTTGTGGTCGATGACTCTGACCTGACCCGCAACATCGTTCTTTCGCAACTACGTGATCTTGGTATCAGTCGCGTGGACGAAGCCCGCGATGGCAGCGAAGCGCTGGAGCGCATGCGGACCAAGAATTATGGGCTCATACTCTGCGACTGGGAAATGCCCGTCATGAATGGGCCCGAGCTGGTCAATATCATTAAGCGGGAAATGCGCGTACAGCCCAATATCGTCTTCATGACGTCACGGTCGGACTGGGGCTCGCGGACCACAGCCAAGCAATTAGGGGTCGCCGACTACATCGCCAAGCCCTTCACAAAGGCGACTCTTCAAAGTCGTATCTCGCGCTTCATGGCAGCCTGAGCAGCTTGGCTCTCCTTACCAGGAGTTCGATTATGGGAGCTTCCGATCGTCGCAAGAACAATCGCCAGCGCAAACGGCTGGCGTCGGGTCGCCTGATGACCTGGAAGGGAGACTTCATCGTTGACTTCTCCATCATCGACATGTCGGAAAAAGGCGCCCGGCTGCGCCTTCACGAACGTTACAGGTTGCCTGACATGCTGCGCTTCTTCTGTGATCACGATGACAGTATCTGGGAAGGACGCCTGGCCTGGCTACGTCAGCCAGACATGGGGATAGAGTTTATCCGGCGCCTCGACCAATCACCCAAAAGCTCTTCGCCGAGCCGATACAATTACCATTACGCCCGCTCCTGAGGCAGATCATCACGCAAGGCGCTCCAGGACAGCCTCCAGTAGGGGACCCGTTACTGGCTTTATCAGGATGTCATCAAAGCCCGAGGCAAGGATTTTTTGGATGTTCTCGGTGTCGCTGGCACCCGTAAGAGCAATCAACAATCGAGGCTGTCTTGTGGCAGGGAGCCTGCGGATCTCGCGCGCACAATCGGTTCCTTCCATTCCCGGCATCTGAATATCGAGAATAACCAAGTCGAAAGCGGAATCGCGAACCGCATCGAGCGCTGCAATGCCGTCAGTGACAGAAAACGCTTCATGTCCACGACGTCTGACCATGGATGTGGTCAACATCAGAATCGACGGAACATCGTCTGCAATTAGGACTCTCATTCTGGTTAGTGCCTTATCCGAATCTTGGAACAATTGAATTCCGAGGAGTGGAGCGAAGAAAGCATCTGAACACTTCTATTGTGGGTAATTTCCATTTGATTATAATCACCACTTTCGATTTCTTTTGAAAGAAATAATTTACATTAAACTTGTCAAAGACATATTTTAAACATGATCAATCTCTTCAAGAAATTATGTTCTAGAACTATTAATACCTTTGGCTGATCGTCAAAATGTTGCCACATGCATTCAAAGATAATTGGAGACTTGCGTTGAGCGGCAATGATCTTACGGTATCGGGCAGGATCCTTATCGTCGAGGACTCGGACGCCATTCGGACACTCATGTCCGGTTACCTTCGGCAGAATGGCTTTGATATTTACAGTGTCACGAGCCTGCTGGCTGCCAGGGCTGCAATCAAGACCTTCAAGCCGGATGTTCTGGTTCTCGATCTTGGACTCGATGACGGAGATGGAACCGAACTTATGTCGGACCTGAAAGCCTCCGGTTGCGGTTGCATTGTCGTTTCTTCACGCTCGGATATCAGCGACCGCCTGAAGCTCCTCGAACTTGGCGCCGATGACTACCTGATCAAGCCATTTGACCTGCATGAACTTTTCCTGCGTGTCCGCAATATGCTCACACAGCGCCTGCGTGCCGTGAGCAGCAGTGACGACGTCATCGTCGAATACAATGGCATACGTGTCGTCCTGGCAACGCGCAGTGTGATCGATCAGGATGGCAAGGTCCTCACCATCCTGACGGATTCGGAACTTCTGCTGATCCGCTCGCTGTCCCAGTCGTTCGGAGCCGTGGTTACCCGCAAGGATCTCTATACGAATGTGTTCGGGCGCAAGTCATTTGATCGCAGTCGTGCGCTGGATGTGCTGGTCAGCAAGCTAAGGCATAAGCTTAAGGACATCGGCACCAACATGGATATCAAGTCCGTGCGTGGGTCGGGATATATGTTGCTGGAAGAGCCGGACATTTCCTAGCGGATGGAGACCCCCCTGGCATGGCAGCGGGGTCCATCGTTCATTTTCCCCGAAGGTTCTTTGAAAGCCATCCAGCAATGACTCCGGCGATCTTGTGGCTATTGCTCTCAAGCATCAGCACATGGGAATCACCCTTGATTCCCAGATCGGCGAGGCGCACGAAGCTGGCATCCACGCCCGCTTGATGCAGGTATTTGACTGTGCAGTGGTCATAGGGCGCGTGATATGAGGCCTCTGACATCAGCACCAGCGTCGGGATATTGGCCAGGTTCGGCAATTTGCGCGCTGGCTCGACCTGCTCAAAACAGCGCACAAGCCCCTCCCCGTCGGGCTTCTCCTGCTGAACAAATTTTAGTTCTGATGCATCCTTGACCGCAGGTGAGTAGGTCAACGGAACATCGCTGACACCATAGGCCAGCGAAACGCCGCCATACTTGAACCAATCCGGCGCGCCGACGAAATCAACCGACCGCACGGGCGGCCCGTTGGGCTCGATGGCAAGGATCGCCTTGATGGCATTGGGACGCGCATCTGCCACCGGCCAGAGGAAGGCGCCAGCCTGTGAATGGCCAAGAATGATCGAAGGCCCGATCTTGTCGACAAGAGCGACGAGCGCGTCGCGATTGAGTTCCTGCTGCGTATGGAAATTGTCTATCTCGACAGCCTGAGAGGCACTGAGTGCGATCGTCCATGGATCGTCCATGCCACCGCCATTGGGCCAGGGTCTATGCAGATGGGCCTGCGGCCAGAGCTTGAACTGCTCCTCCTGTGCATAGCGCTTCAGCACGCCCTTGGCGTCGCCCATCTTGGCGGGTCCATAGGCCTTTTCGATAATCGGGGAGCGCCCCCTGCCAACCTGGTCGACGATATAGACCGCATACCCCTGACGGACGAAATACTGCGCCCAGCCCTCCTTGCCATCCAGCGTGCGCGTGAAGTTGGTGCCAGTCCGCAGACCACCATGGACGAAG
>CAISZN010000240.1 GCA_903889985.1 uncultured Hyphomicrobiales bacterium
CACGAGGCGGCGGGGCTTTCTGGCGCTGGGCAGCAGGGCCGGGCCCACGAGGCCCGGGAAGCCCGGGTCGCCGCCCGCGCGGCTGGCGATCTCGGTGAGCACCTGCCAGGCATCGGCGAGGCTCGCGGCCAGCACGCCCTGCGCGCTCTGGCTCATGAAGTCATGGCTGCCGAGCCGGTTGATGCCGCCCAGCGAGGGCTTCATGCCATAGACGCCACAGAAGCTCGACGGGCGCACGATGGAGCCCACGACCTGGGTGCCGAGCCCGGCCGAGAAAAAGCCGGCCGCCACGCCCGCTGCCGAGCCAGAGGAAGAGCCGCCCGGCGTGCGGGTGAGATCATGGGGGTTGCGGGTAGGCCCGGGGAAGGAGGCGGCGAATTCCGTCGTGACCGTCTTGCCGATGATCAGGGCGCCGGCCTCCCGCAGGGCCTTCACGCTGGCGGAATCCCGGCCCGAGCGCCATCCGGTGAACAGGGGCGAGCCCATGCCGGTTGGCATGTCGATGGTCTCGATCACGTCCTTCACGCCGATCGGCATGCCGTCGATGGTTGAGCGCTGGGTGCCTGCCTTCCAGCGGGCGGTCGATTCATCCGCCTCGGCTCGGGCCCGGTCGAAGGCGGTGTCCACGAAAGCCAGCACCTCCTGCTCGCGGGCAGCCACCCTTTCGAGGCAACGCTCAAGGAAGGCGCGCGGCGTGTCGCGGCCTTCGAGAAAGGCAGGGGTGGCGGCGATGTAGCTAGTCAGCATTGGGTCCGGTCCGGCTGGGTGTGTTGCATTGCGGCAAGTGTCCGGCATGGCGGCGCCCTTGTCGAGCCATAAGACCATGTTTGAGCTTGCATCGGGTCCAGCTTCGCCCCATCTGTCGTCCATCCAGTCTGGAGCCCTGCCATGAGAGACAGCCGCCCTCCCTTCCTCGACGATTTCGCCAAGCTCATGACCGATGCTGCAGGCATGGCACATGGGGTTCGTCGCGAGGCTGAGACGGTCTTCAAGACACAGCTTGAGCGGATCCTGGCCGGCATGGATGTGGTGACGCGCGAGGAGTTCGAGGCGGTGCGCGAGATGGCGCAGCTGGCGCGCGAAGAGAACGAGCGACTCGCCCAGCGCATTGCCGCACTCGAAGCCAAACTCGCATCCAGCTGAGTTTGCAAGAGAGCTTGCGCCGGCCTGACCGTGTCGTGAAAAAACTCGTTGATGACTCTTGCTCAAGGCGTCATCAGCGCGATTCAAATGCTTCGAAACAACGCGGAATTCCGGCTGAAACAGCGTCGTCCACAGGGTGATGCACACGGATTCAGGTCAGGCTTCATCGCGTGTAGAGTGACTGAGTGATTTGATTCGTCAGCGCTTTGACGCAGGTCGAACAAGTTGCCCCGGTCCGGGTTCAGCCCGCGTCACGGTGAGTTCCGCCGCGTTCCACCACACGCATTCCAAGGCTGACCCGCATGCCCCCGATTGAGTCCGAGCAGGCCCGTACCGCGCATCCCGTGGACGTGGTCGAGCATATGGCCTCGCTGAATCAATGGTCCTTCGATCGCGAGGAAGATGACGAGATTTCCATCTCGGTCGCCGGTCGCTGGACGGATTATCACGTGGCTTTCACCTGGCTGCCGGATCTCGAGTCCCTGCATGTCGGCTGCGCCTTCGACATCAAGTTCAACGAGCGTCGCCGCGCCGAGGTGCTGCACCTGATCTCGCTCATCAACGAGCAGCTCTGGATCGGCCACTTCGGCCTTTGGGAAAAGGAAGGCGTGGTGATCTTCCGCCATGCGCTCCTGCTGGCGGGCGGGCTGGAGCCCAGCCGCAGCCAGTGCGAAGGCGTGCTGCAGGCTGCCATCGGCGCCTGCGAGCGCTATTATCAGTCCTTCCAGTTCGTGATCTGGGCTGGACGCAGCGCCCGCGAGGCGATTGAGTCCGCCCTGTTCGAGACTGCCGGAGAGGCCTGACACCGTGTCCCAATTGCCGAAGTCGCTCGTCCTCGTCGG
>CAISZN010000241.1 GCA_903889985.1 uncultured Hyphomicrobiales bacterium
GTCAAGGGATGTAGCTTCGCGCCACGCTGCAGCCGCCGCATTGAGGCCTGCCAAGACGGCATTCCGCGACCGGTGGAAATTGCCAAGCATCACATCGCCTGCTGCATCAGGCAGCGCTCCTGAAGACTGCACACATGAAAGGAAACGCCATGCATAAGGTTTCAATTCCACAATCCGTCGTCGATCGCGTGATCGCGCGCCGCGGCAAGGAACATATCTATGAAGATCTCGATCCGTCCAGGACTGCGCTCGTCGTTGTGGATCTCCAGAACGCCTTCATGATGCCAGGCATCGCTCATTCACCTTGTGCAACAGCACCGGAGATCGTTCCCAACGTCAACCGGCTTGCCAAGGCCCTTCGCGCGACCGGCGGGAAAGTCGTCTGGATTCAAACGGCATTTACCGAAGAATCCCTCGAAAGCTGGTCAGTCATGCACGAAATGGCCTTGCCAGCGCGCAAGGCAAAGCGGATCGAAGCCCTCTCGCGCGGGACAAAGGGCTATGAGCTATGGGCTGGCCTCGACGTCCTGCCGGAAGATCTGATCGTCGAGAAGCTCCGCTTCAGTGCCTTCATCCAGGGTTCCTCCAATCTGGAAGAAATCCTGCGGTCACATGGGATTGATACTGTCCTTGTCACTGGCACAGTCACGAGCGTCTGCTGCGAGTCGACTGCGCGCGACGCCATGATGCTGAATTTCAGGACGGTCATGATCACGGACGGAAACGCAGCCTCGACTGATGAGGATCACAACGGTGCGCTGATCGGGTTCTACCTGACTTTCGGCGATATCATGTCGACCGATCTCGCTATGGCCTGCCTTGAAAAAAACGCCGCGAAAATGGCTGCAGAATAGCGTTTGCTCAGCCACTCGCGACGCGATCGATCCGAAAGTGTGGCTTTGGGGCTAGTGGGATGACACAGCGGACGCAGATCTCATTCCCAACGAAAGCAAATTCACGAGCAAAATGTCATGATGCTGCGGCCAAAGGCGAAGTGACTGGTCAGTTTGGCAAGCGCCAATCGAGGAACAGAGAGGTAATTTTGAATTGCTCACGCGCAACAACTATCTGGCGCGCGACAAGGAGCCCCAGATTGGTGAATTGCTTCAGCCGAACATGACATGGCGGCGCCAGTGACCCACACTGGAGCAACTTATCATCTCCCGGTGCCTCGAAAAGGATGCGTTAGACAAAAGTCCGCCCAACACCAGGATGGGGCTCAGGGAGAGATTTGCGGACGACCCCACTTAGAACTCATTCCAGCTGTCCGTCACTGGCACAGCCTTCCGGGCGACCGCAAGGTTGTCGGTATTGGCCGAACGCATTGCAGGCCTGCGCTGTGGCTGTACACTGGGACCGACTACGGGGGCGATCTCCTGTTTGGTTGTGCGGAACCGCCCCATCAAATCACCGAGCTGTTGCGCTTCTTGGCGCAGCGCGTGGCTGGCTGCTGTAGCCTCTTCAACCATGGCCGCATTTTGCTGTGTGATCTGGTCCATCTGGTTCACGGCCGTGTTAACTTCATCTAGGCCTGTGGACTGCTCCTGCGCAGACCCGGCAATTTCCGTAACGATAACGGCAATCTCGGATACCTGCTTCACGATTAATGATAGTGCATCACCAGTCTGACCGACCAGGCTCACGCCGCTTGCCACCTGCGTCGTGGACGTCGAGATGAGAGCCTTGATCTGCTTGGCGGCCTCAGCCGAACGCTGCGCCAGCGCCCGGACTTCGGAAGCAACGACCGCAAAGCCGCGACCGGCTTCACCTGCACGAGCTGCTTCGACGCCGGCATTTAGTGCAAGAAGGTTGGTCTGGAACGCAATCTCATCGATCACGCCAATAATCTGGGTGATCTCACTGGACGACTTCTCGATTCCACTCATCGCATCCACTGCATCGCGGACGATGCGGCCAGAGTGCTCAGCCTCGGACCGCGCCTTGTCTACCGTCTGTCTGGCGAAGCGAGCCCCTTCTGCTGTCTTTTTGACGGTCGCAGTGATCTCTTCAAGCGATGCAGCAGTCTGTTCAAGACTTGCAGCTTGCTGCTCAGTGCGGCGAGATAGATCGTCCGACGCATTGGAAATTTCACTTGCGCCCAACCCGATGGCCGCGCCCGTAGTGGAGATCGACGTCATTGCGATTTCCAGCTTGGCAACTGCTGCATTGAAATCTGCCTCCAGCTTTTCATAGCCCGCCGGGAAGCGCGAGAGTCGCGTCGTGAGATCGCCGTCCGACAGACGCGCGAGCCCGTCGCCGAGCAAATGTACGACCTCATCAGTCTGCTGCGCGGTGGCAATGCGGCCGGCCTCACTTCGGCTACGCTCACTGTCAGCTTCGTCACGCGCAGCTGCTGTCTGATGCTCAAGAACGCGAGCGCGCTGCGTGTTGTCGCGGAAAAC
>CAISZN010000242.1 GCA_903889985.1 uncultured Hyphomicrobiales bacterium
CTGCACGGCGGCGCCAGTCTGGTTGAGCACAGTGCCTGCAAAAACCTGAACCAGATCCGGATAGCCGATGAAGACGGCAAGAGACGAGTTCTTGGTCAGGTTGAGATACTGGTTCGTCAGGGGCGGAACGATGACCCGCATGGCCTGAGGCACAACAACGAGCTTCAGGGTCGGTCCGGGGCGCAGGCCGAGCGCATGGGCGGCCTCTGTCTGTCCCTTTGCGACCGACTGGATGCCGGCACGCACGATCTCACTGATGAAAGCCGCGGTATAGAGAACAAGCCCCATGAGAAGGGCGACAAATTCAGGCAGGACTCGCACACCGCCTTGATAATTGAACCCGCGCAGCGTCGCCGCCTCCAGAGCAATGGGGCGTCCTGCAATGAGGAACACAAGAGACGGCAAGCCTATGATGAGAATGGTCGTAACGAGCCCGACGGGATGCTGAGCTCCCGTGCGCATCTGCTGGCGACGGGCCCAGATCGCATAGGCAGCGGACGCCGCAATCGCCAATAAGAGAGCCAGACCCACCCAGTCGGCGCCGGAGTCAAATTTCGGCTCAGGCAGGATGAGGCCTCGGTTGTTCACAAACACGCCGGCGGAGCCAGCAGCTGCGAGCAGCCCGTTCCCACCCCATCCGCTCAGGGCATATGGACCCGCGACAAAGGCCAAGCCGCCAGCGCCAATCAGGATTGGAGCGAACAGCCCGACCTGTGGCCGGCCCTTCAAGGCCCGAAGAGCAATCGCACCTGCGACGGCGACCAGGAGTGCGACCCAGGCACCTGCGCTGGGCATGGTCAGGGCGAGGCCCGGCAGCTTCAGGGAGTCCCGCGGTCCAGGAAGTGGCTTCAGGACCGCATTGTACCAGAACAGCAATTGCAGCAGCAGCGGTACATTGCGGATCGTTTCCACATAGACTGTTGCAAGTTTCGAAACGAGCCAGTTGCGGGACAGGCGCGCAATACCGACTGTGAAGCCAAGGAAGGTTGCGAGGACAACGCCGATCCCGGCAACGAGCAACGTATTCAGCAGGCCGACCCAGAAGGCACGGCCATATTCGGAGATAGCCGAATAGCTGATGAGGGTGAGGTTGATATCGAACCCGGCTGTCCGATTCCAGAAATCGAAATTGGTTGGAATGCCGCGGGCACGCATGTTCGTTGCGGCATTGGTGCCGGCTTCCCAAAGCAGAAAGCCGAGCACCAGCACCAGGGCAACCTGGAAGGCGATGCCGCGGACCCGCGGATCATAGAGGGGAGAAACCTTCGGCTTCTCCAAGGCAGGTCCTGTTATCGACATGGGCGAAGCGCCTCCCGCTGGATCAGCGGATCGGCGGTGCGTACTGGATGCCGCCCTTTGACCAAAGGTTGTTGAGACCGCGCTTGATCTTCAACTTCGACCCCTCGCCAAGACTGCGCTCAAAAGACTCGCCGTAGTTGCCCACGTGCTTGACGATGCGATAGGCCCAGTCCTTGGTCAGGCCGAGACTCTTGCCGAAATCACCCTCGACACCGAGCAAGCGTCGCAGCTCCGGCGCCGTGGATTTGGCCTTCTCGTCCACATTGGCCTTGGTGACTCCGTCTTCTTCGGCGTTAATCATCGCAAAATGGGTCCATTTGACGATGTTGAACCACTGGTCATCACCCTGACGGACCGAAGGTCCGAGCGGTTCCTTGGAGACCACCTCGGGAAGGATCATATGCTCGTCCGGGTTCACGAGCTTGATGCGTTCGCCATAGAGCTGCGAGACATCCGTGGTGAAGCTATCGCAGCGGCCCGAGTCATAGGCCTTGATCGCCTCGTCCGCGGTCGCAAAGGCGATCACTTCGTATTTCATGTTGTTGGAGCGGAAATAGTCCGCGAGATTCAGCTCTGTGGTCGTGCCCTGCTGTACGCAGACCGACGCGCCATTGAGTTCCAGCGCTGAAGAAATGTTGAGCTTCTTGCGCACCATGAAGCCCTGGCCGTCGTAATAATTGACGCCCGTGAAGAGGAGGCCAAGTTCGGCCTCGCGGGACTGGGTCCACGTACCGTTGCGCGACAGAACGTCGATCTCGCCCGATTGCAAGGCTGTGAAGCGGTCCTTGGCGGTGAGGGGAATGAACTTCACTTTCGTCGGATCATCGAAGATCGCGGCTGCGATACCCCGGCAAAGATCAACATCGAGGCCCGTGTAATTCCCCTTGTCGTCGGGCAGGGCGAAGCCGGACAGACCAGGGTTGGTGCCACAGGCAAGAAAACCACGTTGTTTAACCTGATCGAGCGTGCCGGCTCCGGCCGGTGCAATCCAAAGAGCCGAGGCCGCAACAGCGGCGCCAAGGACGAGCGACTTCAACATGACATGCCTCTAATCGTCTTTTGCACCGGTCGAATGGGTGCCTTGTGAACAATCGAACAGGCTTCCCTGATGAGGTCAAGCGGCTTCCGGCATGGCGACTGTGACTTGACCGCCCCCCTGCACAGATCCCAAGGTGCCGCGGACCGACAGAGAGTACGATGACCCAAAACGATCAGGAACCTAAAGGCCGCCGTTCACGCACACGTCTCGTGCATGCGGGCAGAAATCCATCCGAGCAGCATGGGTTCATCAACACGCCGATCTACCGTGGATCAACGGTCCTTTTCCCCACCGTCGAAGCTTTGGAGGGGCGCGAGCAGGCCTATACCTATGGGACCAAGGGAACGCCGACCACTGATGCCCTTGAGAATGCATGGTCGGAGCTTTCTGGTGCCGCTGGGACGGTCCTCGTCCCAACAGGTCTTGCGGCCATAACGCTTGCCCTGCTGACGGCCGCGAAGGCTGGTGACCATATCCTCGTCTCCGACAGTGCCTATGGGCCGACACGCCATTTCTGCGACACGGTTCTTACTCGGCTTGGGGTAGAGACTGAGTATTATGACCCCTGCGTGGGCTCCGGGATCGCCGCCCTGATACGCACGAATACAAGCACTGTGCTTGTGGAGGCACCGGGCTCCCAGAGCTTTGAAATGCAGGATGTTCCGGCGATCTCTGACGTAGCCCATGCGCACCAGGCCTGTGTGATCATGGACAACACATGGGCCACGCCCCTGTTCTTCCCGCCCCACGAACGCGGTGTTGATCTCGCGATCGAGGCGGGCACGAAATATCTTTCCGGACATTCGGACCTTCTTCTTGGCCTGGTGTCAGCCAATGGAGCGTGGTGGAAGCGCCTGAAGGATACCTACGACGCCTTTGCCATGTGCGCGGGACCCGAAGATGTTTTTCTCGCGCTGCGAGGCCTTCGGACGATGGAACTGCGGCTGCGCGAGGCCGAAAGACAGGGGCAGGACCTCGCCCGCTGGCTGCAAGGCAGACCCGAGGTGCTGCGCGTCCTTCATCCTGCCCTCCCGGACGATCCGGGTCATGCGATCTGGAAACGAGATTTTTCAGGATCTTCCGGGCTATTCTCGATCATCCTGAAGCCCTGCAGCAAGCAAGCCGTGGCGGCCATGCTGGATGGGCTTGAACTGTTCGGGATGGGTTATTCGTGGGGTGGATTCGAAAGCCTCGTGATCCCGTTTGACTGTTCGACTTATCGCACAGCGACCAAGTGGAACCCGGGTGGCCCTGCCCTGCGTTTTCAGGTCGGCCTCGAAGATATCGAGGACTTGAAAGAGGATCTCCAGCGTGGCTTCGCAAGATTGACTGCTGCGGCCTAACGCGTCGCAGGCCGTTTCCAGGCGCCGCTTATTGCTCCGTAGATTGCTTGGCAGCAGCCTGTTCGCGCCGCTCCTTCAGAACAAAGGCCAGGTTGCGAAAATAGATCACGACGCCGAGCGCCTGCCCCATGATGAAGACCGGGTCGCGCCGGTAGAGAGCATAGACCAGCAGCAGCGTTCCGCCGCTGATCGACAGGGTCCAGAAGCTGAAGGGAATGACGCTCTTGCCGGCCCGTTCGCTGGCAATCCACTGCACCAGAAAGCGACCGGTGAAGAGAGCCTGCGCCACGATGCCGATCCAGGCCCACCAGTCCAGCCGCAGGATAAAGACGTCATAGAAATAGCCACCGATCGAATGCCAGAGGTCGACGATCATGATCCCTGCACCTCATTTGCGACCGGAATTCGGCGGCGACGGCTGATCAACCAGCGCACGCCCGCGAGGTCGATGATGCCGACCCAAAGGCGGTCAAAAAATCCATAGTTGGAGACGCCCGTCAGCCGTGGTCGGTCAACCACGTCGACAAAGGCGATCTCGAATCCTTCCCGGCGGACCAGAGCTGGCATGAAACGATGCAGAGCATCGAAATAGGGCAAAGCCAGATAGACATCGCGCCGGAAGCATTTGAATCCGCAGCCTGTGTCCCGGGTTGCATCGCGCAACACGCGGCTGCGCACGTAGTTGGCTACCTTTGACTGGAACCGCTTGAAGCCCGTGTCCTTGCGCCCGAGCCGCTGCCCCTGCACGAGACCACACCCCTCCCCGGCCTCGGCGAGGCGCTTCAGGAAGTCGGGCATGAAGGCCGGATTATTCTGCCCGTCGCCATCCAGTGTGATGATCACCGGGGCTTGAGCCGCGCGAACGCCGGTTCTGACGGCCGCCGATTGCCCACAGGACTGCGCGTGGCGGACCTGCCTCAGCCAGGGCCGTGCCTGCATGAGCCTGAGCAGTTCGGCCTCGGTGCCATCGGTCGAACCGTCGTTGACATAGACAGCCTCGAAACGGGCAACCCCGGTCAGGGCCTGCTCGATTTCGCCGATGAGCGGCGCAATGTTT
Source organism: uncultured Hyphomicrobiales bacterium (assembly GCA_903889985.1). Taxonomy (GTDB): domain Bacteria; phylum Pseudomonadota; class Alphaproteobacteria; order Rhizobiales; family Beijerinckiaceae; genus Terripilifer. Next base: position 4,739 of record CAISZN010000242.1, read on the forward strand.
CCAGCCTCGTTGCGCACAGGCACAACGACGCAGACGTCGAAAACCATGGAGGCCTCGTTCATGACGTCGCCTGATCAGCCGGCGCGCGCAGATCGCGCCATAGACGACCAAACGCGCGCGGCTGGATGCCCTGCGCGGTCTTCCGGAAGACAAGTGCCCGTCGCGCAAAAGCCCTCCGCATGAGCATGGCAGTCCCGATCCCTATTGCGACGCCGGCCAGCACATCGCTGGGATAGTGGGCGCCAATGATCACCCTCGACAGCGCCACCAGCAGCGCAATAAACAGCAAAGGCCAGCGCAGCCGAGGTACGAAATAGCTGATGGCCACCGCCGTGCAAAAAGCCGTGATCGTATGGCCTGAGGGAAAGCTGGCGTAGGTCGCATTCCAGGGCAGGAAATCGAAATGGAATGGGCCGACGATATCCATCAGTTTCGGCCGGGCGCGGCCAAACAAATGCTTCAATACCTGCGACAGGATCCCTGCGACTGCGTTCACAGCCAGCACGAAAAAGGCACGTCCGGCGAGGTGAGCGAGGGCCACATCGCACCTGCGACCATATCCGCGCTTCTGCAGCAGGATCGAACCAGCGAGCAGGAAGCCGGAGATCGCGAAGATATATCCGGATGTCCCAAGCTGGGTGATGCGCTCGAAAATGCGCACCAGCGTTGGTCCATTGGTGCGCATCTCCAGCGCGATGCGGGCATCGGCAAGGATCGCTGTCGCAAGCACGCTGGCACATATCAGAAGGACCAGGGCGGCTTCCATCTGGCGAAGCGACGTCTCGCGCTCGGGCTGGGGCCGGGACCAGCTACGGCGAAACCCGTGAAAGGCGGCGGAAAACCGGCCAGCAACGGAACCCGCTCCAGGACTGGCGGGCCGTCCGGCGACTCTATCGGGTGCTGGCAGGCTCATGAGCCTCTCCCTGCCCCAGGTAGAGGCCGATGTCGAGCGGGCGCCCCCCATTCAGGTTGATTCCGGAAACACGCTCAAGCAGCCGGGTATGGGCAGGATCGGCGCCGGCATCCCGGAAATCTGCCTCATCCCGCTGGGGGACAAATACAATTCGGCAAGGGCCCTCGGCGAGGAACCGGGCAGCGCCAGCTCCATCGGTCATGACGAGATCGGTCCCCGTCAGGAAGACAAGGCTCGGTTCCCGGTACTGGGTTGTCGCAATCTTCAGCGACGAACACTCAGGCACGGCCCCCAGCGCCCGCTGACGGGCCGCCGCAAGCCGCTCCGAGAGATCAAAAGGTGCGAAAAGCGTTCCCCCGAAGAAGCCGGCCCAGGTCATTACATAGGTTGCCACCGTGAGGGCCAGTGCGGTCGACAGCAACCGCGCAGAATCCCGGGCCAACAAAGCCTGCCCTGCGGTCCACACCAGCCCGAGGACCACGGCCGCACCGATCAGGTAAATCGGACCGGGCGACATGCCGAACCAGATGCCCTGGCCAGTGCCGATCAGGACCAGAAGCAGCGGTACCGCCGGAACCAGCCAGCCGATCAAGAAGGCAAAGTGCCTGCGCAGGCTCACCGCATTTCGCTCGATGGCGATCGCCGTGAGGATTGCGATCGCCGGATAGAGCGGCAGGACATAGTGGGGCAGCTTGGTGGGAACCAGTTCGAACAGGATCCAGGACGGGACCAGCCAGGCCAACAGGAAGCTCACAGCCGCGTCACTTCGCTCGCGCCAGAAGAATGGCAGCGCCATCAGGAAGAATGGCCCCATGGGCCATGCTGACCCAAGAAAGACGGCCAGATAGGTCCCCGGAGGTGCCCCATGCTCCTCCTGTCCGCCGGCGACCTTGCCGAGCATGTCGCCGCCAATCGAGTCGCTCAGGAAGGCTCCGTTGGTCGCCTTCATGATCAAGACAAACCAAGGCAGGACGATCAGCAGACACCACGCCAGACCGATCATGGGCCGAAGTGGCCGCAACCAACTCGCAGACCGGATCGATAGGCCGAGCCCGATCGCTGCAAGCAAGGGTACCATCGGTGTGATGGGACCTTTCACGAGCAGGCCGATGCCCATCGCCGTCCAGAAAATGGCGGGGAGCTTCCAGCCTCGAGTTGAGGCATGGGACATCCAGAGGCGCGCCAGCACACCCATTGCCGCAACAACCGTTGCCGCCACAACCGCGTCGGTTTTTGCAAGCCGGGCTTCAACACCCAGCAGGATGCAAGACGCCATCAGCAGGCCTGCAAGAAAGGCTGTTCCCGGTGCACCAAGGCCAAGGGCCGCCCAGTAGGTCAGGAGCACTGTGGCAATGGCGCCTGCAAGGGAGGGTAGCCGGTAGAGCCAGATTTTCGTTCTGGCTTCAGGAACCCCGAGGCGCTCCCCGGCCGAGACCACAGCGGCCTGCATCCAGTAGATCCCAACCGGCTTCTTGTTCCGCGCTTCCTCCTGGAAGCGAATCGCCACGTAATCGCCGGTCTCGAGCATTTGCTTGGTCGCCTGGGCGAAGCGCGGCTCATCACGGTCCATAGGCGGGAGAGAGGTAAAGCCCGGCAGAAACATCGCAATGCAGATCAGGATCAGCAACACGCAGGCCTGTCCGCCGCCCAGTCCGGACGTTCGCACCTGTGCTGGCCTGAAGAAATCGCTGACGGACATTACGGGCCCTGGCTGTCGACGCCCTGGCGCAGAGCGACGGCGCGCTTTTTAGGCCCTGTCCGGGCAAGCGGCAAGGATTTCAGCCAGATGGACGTGGGATGTTCAGGCAAAAAGGCTCGTATTTGGCCGCAATCGAGCTAAGCTTTCGAAAAATTCGGGAGGAACGACATGCGACTGCTGCCCCGCATCGGCCTGATGGGCTTGGCTGGTATCGTCATGGTGCCGCTAGCTGGCCGTGCTCAAACCCCATGGCCCCAGCGCCCTGTGACAATGATCGTCTCTCAGGCGGCAGGCTCCAGCCCGGACGTGATGGCCCGACTTGTCGCCAGCAAGCTTGAAGGAATCCTCGGTCAGGGCATCATTATCGACAACAAGCCGGGCGCGGGCAATGTCATCGGGGCTCAGGCAGCGGCTCAGGCCGCGCCTGATGGCTACAAGTTCTTCTTTGCAACATCTGCGGCGCTGGCCAACAACGTCTTCATGCTGAAGAAGCTGCCCTATGATCCAGTGAAGGACTTCGTACCGGTCGCGCTGGTGAACCGCAGTTACCAGATCATAGTCGTCCACAAGGACACGCCGGTGAAAACCCTTGGCGACCTGATCGCCATCGACAAGAAGGAACCGGGCAAATATTCGATCGCCGTGGACGGTCCGCGGAACCTGGCCGGTGTAACCGCACAGGCGCTGAATTATCTTGCCGGGACCAGGCTCGTGATGGTCCCATATCCCAACATCAATTCCGGGATTCAGGATATCATCGCGGGACGAGTCGAGGCGGGCATCTTCTCGATCTCGGTCGTCGAGCAGCATGTCAAAAGCGGCGCGTTGCGGGCCATCGCGACGGCCTCCGACAGACGCGTCGATGGGGCACCGACCGTCCCCGCCGCCGCTGAAACCATTCCGGGCTTTGACTTTACCGGGTGGTTCATGGTGGTGGCGCCGGCAGGCACGCCGCCAGACATCGTCCGCAAGATGAATGCCGCCATCGATCAGGCAGTCAAGGATCCGCAGGTGCGGGACATGATTCCCAAGCTCGGCTATGAGGTCAGCAAGGTCGGGGTCGGTACTCCGGAGGATGCGGCGGCCTTCCTGAAAGCGCAGCTCGCCCTTTGGGAGAAGACCACGAAGGACCTCGGCATCGAACCGGAGTGAGCCTTATTTCCCCACCCAAAGTCCGAGCGGCTTGAGGAAATCGATCACGGCCGTGTCGAAACGGTCCGGGTCCTCAAGGACGCAGGCGTGGCCGGCATTCGGGATCACCGCGTGCTTTCCGCCCGGAATGAGGTCGGCGGACTTGCGGCCGCGTGTGAGAGAATTGTCGAATTCGCCATTCACGACGAGCGTCGGCACCGTCATCGAAGGCAGCCTGTCCGTCATGTTCCAGCTGCCACGAGCGCGGAAAATGTTGGCAATGCAAAGCGCATCCAGAGTGTCGGCGCGTTCGATGAACAGGTCGAGCAGCCATGCCCCAAGTGGAGTGTCCGAAAAGCCTGGGGCCACATAGCCGCGCATGAGTGACAGCAAATAGGGCCCGAGCGGTTCGCTCATCATGGGAGCGACGATCCGCTCCGCATTGCTTGGTCCATCGCTTGATCCGCCGACCAGCACGATGGCCGAGGTCATCTGTGGATGGTCCAGCGCCGTCAGCATGGCGATCCCGGAGCCGACGCTGACACCCATGAAGATCGCCCGGGTGATTCCCTCATCTTCGCAGACCCCAAGGACGTCATTCTTCATGTCCTCAAGGGTGAAGGCGGTTTGGGGTTTGTCCGACAGGCCATAGCCTCGCAGGTCGACAGCAATGACCCGATAGAAGGCCGAGTAACGGGCAACCTGATAGAGCCACAGCCGCCGGTCGAAGGGGTTGGCATGAACCAGGACCACGGGCGGGCCATCGCCATGAACCTCGTAA
>CAISZN010000243.1 GCA_903889985.1 uncultured Hyphomicrobiales bacterium
ATCGGGGTGCGCGACTCCCTCTCCCGCGCGCGGGAGAGGGTTGGGGTGAGGCCCTGTGACGTAGAGATCGTTCTTCGAAATTGAAGCGACCCGGTCGCCCCTCATCCTTACCTTCTCCCCGCGCGCGGGGAGAAGGAGGCGGAAGCGTCGCGGATCAATGTCCGACAATCGTCACGCATCGGGGTGCGCGACTCCCTCTCCCGCGCGCGGGAGAGGGTTTGGGTGAGGGCCTGTGACGTAGAGATCGTTCTTCGAAATTGAAGCGACCCGGTCGCCCCTCATCCTCACCTTCTCCCCGCACGCGGGGAGAAGGAGGCGGAAGCGTCGAGCTTTATACTCAGCCGTTCGTCACGCAGCCGCCACTAGGTTCATCCCAACAGCCCGGCAATCTGATCCTTCAACGACAGGCGCTGCTTCTTCAAGCCTTCGAGCGCGTCGTCGGATGCCGGTTCCACCTGGGTTTCGATGCGGTGAATGGTGCGATTGACCTCGTGATACTGGTCGGACAGGCGGACGAAATGCGCGTTGCCGAGCTTGAGCGCATGGATCTTCTGCGCCGCATCCGGGAATTCTTCATGCAGCTCGTGGGGAACGTGGGACATGTTTTTCTCCAACCCATCTGACTGCTCAATTCGATAGCACCCCCATTCGTTCCTGAATTGAGATGGATCAATTGCCATGAGCATGTTTCACGACGTCCGCTTTCCCACCGATCTTGCGCTGGGCAGCAAGGGCGGACCGCAGCGGGCAACCGATGTGGTCACGCTGGGCTCTGGCCGGGAGGAGCGCAATGCCCGCTGGGCCCACTCGCGCCGCCGCTATGATGCGGGCACAGGACTGAAGAGCCTTGCGGACCTGGCTCTGATCGTCGCCTTTTTCGAGGCGCGGTGCGGACGGCTTCATGGGTTTCGCTGGCATGATCCGCTTGACGATCGCAGCTGTGCGCCCGGGGCAGACCCCACTGCGCTGGACCAGCCCATTGGCACAGGCGACGGCACAACGGCTGCGTTTGCGCTTTGCAAGGCCTATGGCGAGGGCGAGATGGCCTATATGCGGCCCATCACCAAGCCTGTGGCAGGAAGCCTGCGGATCGCGGTCAACGGAAGCGAAGTTGCGTCCACCCAATGGTCCCTTGATGCCCTGTGCGGACGCGTGACCTTTGCGAGCGACCATGTTCCGCCAGCAGGTGCCGTGATCACGGCGGGCTTTCTGTTCGACGTGCCGGTGCGCTTCGATACGGATCAGCTGAGCGTGGATCATTCGGCCTTTGCGGCGGGCTCTGTCCCTTCCATTCCCCTCATCGAAATTCGCGAGTAGGCCATGCGCAATATTCCCGAAAGCTTTGCGGCGCGCCTGGGCGGTGCCTCGACCATCTGCCATTGCTGGCGCCTGCAGCTGCGCGACGGCAGCGTCCTGGGCTTCACTGATCACGATGAGGATGTGGTGGTGCAGGGTCTCGTGCATGCCGCCGGGAGCGGGCTGAGCGCCAGCGAGGCCCACCAGCAGCTTGGCTTTGGCGCAAGTGGATGCATGCTCGCAGGTGCGCTCGACATCTCGAGCCTGCGCGCGGAAGACGTTCTGTCAGGTCGCTACGATGGAGGGCGCATCGAATGCCGGCTCGTGGACTGGCGCGCACCGGACAACAGCCTGCTGGTGGATGCGTTTGAGATTGCCAGCCTGCGGCGCACGCAGCATGGCTTTTCGGCCGTTCTCACGGGCGTTGCTCAGCGTTTTCATGAGGCCACCGGGAGGCTCTATCAGGCGGGCTGCGATGCAGAGTTTGCCGATGCGCGCTGCGGGCTTGAGGGCGCGCACTTCACCCTGGCTGCGCAGGTTGCCTCCAGTGACGGCGATCTCGTCTTGCGCATAGTTTCGACGAGCAAGGCTGAGGGATGGTTTGCCAATGGCGTGCTGGCGCGCAGTGATCTGACGCGGTTGCGCATCCGCAGCCATTTTGTTGGGACAAAGCAGGATGAACTCGTGCTGTGGGCACCACCGGCACGACCCTTCGAGATCGGTGAAGCCATCAAGCTCACGGCCGGATGCGACAAGATGCTGGCGACCTGCCGGGACCGTTTTGCCAATGTGGTCAACTTTCGTGGCTTTCCCCATGTGCCCAGCCCGGAGATGGTGCTGGCCTATGCCCATGCCAGTGATGTCACCATGGATGGCGGGAGCCTGTTCCGATGAGCGCGGAACGATCCGCGCAGGTGGTGGCAGCTGCGCGAACATGGCTAGGCACGCCCTATCGCCATCAAGCCTCGCTGCAACATGTGGGCTGCGACTGTCTGGGCCTGCTGCGTGGGGTGTGGCGCGAGGTGATCGGGCCTGAGCCCGAGATGGCTGGGCCCTATGCGCCGGGCTGGGCGGAGGCCAGCGGCGACGAACGCCTGGTGGGCGCTGCCATGCGGCACATGACGCCTGTGCAAGAGGTGAGCGCCGGCGTGGTGCTCATCTTCCGCTGGCGTGATGCAAGTCCTGCCAAACATATCGGCATTGCGACGTCGCCTGACACATTCATTCACGCGCAGGATGGCGCCTGTGTCTGCGAGGTGACCCTGTCGCCCTGGTGGCGACGGCACCTCGCCGGGATCTTTGCCTTTCGCGACTGACTTTTCTGAAAGACACCCTTCATGTCCATGCTTCTTCTCGAGGCCGCGAGCGCGGCTGTGCAGAGCCCACTGACCAGCCTGGCGCAGAAGGCAATCGACCAAAAGCTCACCGGGCCAAAGCGGATCACGGGTCCGCGCCGGACTGCGCTGGCCGGGCTGACATCGGGAGAAGGCCAGCCTGTTGCGCGGCTCTATGGGCGCGTGAAGGTCGGTGGGCAGGTGATCTGGACCACGCGCTTCGAGGAAAGCGTGAGCGTTGCGCGCAGTGGCGGCAAGTCGACGTCAAAGAACACGGTCAAGACGACCTACAGCTATTATGCCAATCTGGCTGTCGGCCTGTGCGAGGGGCCCATTGCACAGGTGCGAAGCATCTGGGCGGATGGTGTGGAACTCGACCAGACGCTCGTCACCCTGCGCGTCCATAATGGCCATGAGGATCAGGCTCCCGATGCGCTGATCGTGGCCAAGGAAGGTGCGGGGAATGCGCCGGCCTATCGCGGGCTTGCCTATGTGGTCTTCGAGCGGCTGCCGCTTGCCGACTATGGCAATCGCATTCCCCAGCTGGCCTTTGAAGTGCTGCGACCCGTGGGTGGGCTTGGCGAACAGATCCGAGCGGTGAACATCATTCCCGGCGCTGGCGAATATGCCTATGCGACAAGTGGCGTGGTCGCGCAGCCCTCCCCGGGCGTGAGTGTGAGCGAGAACCGCCACCAGCTTGTGGCGGCGAGCGACTGGACGGCATCCCTCGACACGCTGCAGGCCCTGTGCCCGAAGCTGGAGCGCGTGCAGCTCGTGGCGAGCTGGTTTGGCGATGACCTGCGCGCAGGCTCCTGCACCATCGCACCACGCGTCGAGCGCAACGATAAATTCGTGCCGCAGGCGCCGTGGTCCGTTGGGGGGCTCACCCGCGAGACCGCGCGCAGCGTGTCGCAGATCAACGGTGCGCCCGCCTATGGTGGCACGCCCAGCGATGACAGCTTGCGCGCGGCCCTTGGCGACCTGAAGGCGCGGGGCCTTGCAGTGACCTTCTATCCCTTCGTCATGATGGATGTGCCTGCGGGCAATGCCTTGCCCGACCCATGGAGCGCGGCAGCCTCGCAGCCGGCCTATCCCTGGCGCGGGCGCATCACCGCAAGTGCAAGTTCTGATGGGACCGCGCAGGCACGTGTCGAGGTGGAGGCCTTTTTTGCGCAATATCGCTGGCTCGTCCTGCATTACGCGCAGCTGTGTCGGGACGCGGGCGGCGTGGAGGCCTTTCTGCTGGGTTCTGAACTGCGCGGGCTCACCGCATTGCGTGACGACCATGATGATTATCCGGCAGCGCGCGCGCTGGCTGCACTGGCACATGATGTGCGCGCCATTCTGGGGAGTGACGTGAAGATCGGCTATTCCGCCGACTGGACGGAATATGGCGGGCGCGCCCGCAATGGTGGGCGCGATCTCGACTTTCCGCTCGATGCGCTGTGGGCCTCGCCGGATCTGGATTTCATCGGCATCGATGCCTATTTCCCGCTGTCGGACTGGCGCGATGGCTCGGACCACGCGGATGCCGGACTGGCACCCAATGTCTATGACCGCACCTATCTGCGCACGCGGGTGACAAGCGGCGAAGGCTTCGACTGGTTCTATGCGGACGATGCTGCGCGACTTGCCCAGCAGCGCGTGCCGATCAGCGATGGGGCCTGTCAGAAGCCCTGGTGCTTCCGCGTGAAGGATCTCGCCGGGTGGTGGTCGAACCCGCATGTGGAGCGGCGCGGTGGCGTCGAGCGCGAGAAGCCGACCGCCTGGGTGCCCATGTCGAAGCCAATCCGC
>CAISZN010000244.1 GCA_903889985.1 uncultured Hyphomicrobiales bacterium
ATCCACGGCATGGTGAAGCAGCCACTCGTTTTCACCATGGATCGGCTTGCCCGGTATCCGATGACGACGATCAACGCATTCATCGAATGCGGCGGTAACAGCGCTCCTATGTTCTCGAACGAACCGGTGCAAGCAACCCTGCAGCATCTGCATGGCCTCGTGTCCAATTCGGAATGGACTGGTGTGCGCCTCTCCACTCTGCTCGATGAGGTTGGCGTCGACCCGAAGGGCAAGTGGCTGATCGCCGAAGGTGCCGACACGGCGACCCTCACACGTTCGATCCCGCTTAAAAAAGCCTGGGACGATGCGATCGTTGCGCTCTACCAGAATGGTGAGCCGGTGATGCCGGATCAGGGCTATCCGCTCCGCCTGATCCTTCCCGGCTGGGAAGGCAACATGCAGACGAAGTTCCTGCGCCGTCTCAAGGTCACCGATCAGCCAGCGATGACCTATTACGAGGCGCGCAACTACTCGCCCCTGTTGCCTGATGCAACGGCCTACAAGTTTTATTTTGTGAACGAGGTAAAGTCGTTCATCACCCATCCATCTTTCGGGACAGCCCTGAAAGAGCCGGGCTATTACAACATCTCGGGCATTGCTTACTCGGGATCAGGCCGGATTGAGCGCGTGATGGTATCGGCGGACGGCGGCAAGACCTGGGCAGAGGCTGCCCTGAGCGGGCCGACTTTTCCAAAGAGCTTCACCCGCTTCAATATCCCCTGGCGGTGGGACGGCCAGCCGGCTGTCCTGACGAGCCGTGCAGTCGACGACGGCGGCAATATCCAGCCACTGCGCGCTGACTTCGTTGCGGTTCGCGGGGAAACCCTTAAGCCCGTTACAAATACTTTCGCCTTCTCCAGCCAGCACTACAACAGTCTGACGAGCTGGGGCATCGATCCGAAGGGGGAGATCAAGCATGTCTATGTCTAAGTCTCTCACTCTGTCGGCTGTGGTCGCTATCGGACTATCCGGTGCGGCCTTGGCAGCCGATGCAAAGAACGGCCTCGGTCAGCCACCTGGTCTTGGCCAGCCGATTACCGAAAGCGACATCAAGGCCTGGGACATTACCATCCTCCCGGATGGCACCAATCTCCCGGCTGGTCGCGGGACAGCCGCTGCTGGCGCCAAGATCGTCGCAGAGAAATGCGCGCCTTGCCACGGCGAAGGAGCCAAAGGTGGAAAGAACGCCGCACTGATTTCGGACGAGCCCCTCAAGGGACGCGGCATTGAGGCGAACAAGACCATCAAGAACTTCTGGGCCAACGCGACGACCCTCTATGACTATATCCGTCGGGCCATGCCCTGGCCAAGCCCGCGGACCCTGAGCGATCAGGAAGTCTATGACATCGTCGCTTTCCTTCTGGCTGGCAACAAGATCATCGACGAGAACGCCGTCATGGACGCCAAGACGCTTCCGCAAGTGAAAATGCCGAACCGGGATAACTTCATCATCAAGTTCCCGGATCGCATCTGAAAAAAGCACAAAGAGAAGCCCCGGACCGCGAGAGCGGAGCGGGGCTTTTTCATGCATTGAGATCACCTGAGCTTCAGGGCTCGCGAGACGTGACGTAGGCTGCAATGTTCAGCATGTCGTCGATCGTTAGATTCTGGACAGCCTGCGCCATCAAAGGCGAGTGTGAGCCTGCACGTTCCCCTGACTGGAACATGAAGAGCTGGCGAACGATATAGTTCGCGGTGCGTCCGGCCAGCGGCGGAATGTCAGCAAGCCCTTGTAGCGTTGCGCCATGGCAAATCGTGCACTGAACCGTCTTGCCATTGCCACCGGTTGTCACGAGCACTTCGCCAGCAGCAATGCTGCCTTTGGGAACATAAGCAACAAAGCCCTTGCGCGGATCGCGGTTGAGGACAATTTCCTCGTCTTCCGGAATCTGGATGATGCGGCGGCCGAGGGGCTCATTTCCTCCACCGGGCAGCGTCAGCCTCTTGTTGCCGGGCCCGACGTAGGTCTTCGGCACAGTGTCAGTCTCGACAACGCGCACCCAGGTCCGGGGCTTTACAGAGGCAAAATATTCCGCAGCGACCTTGATCTCCTCAGCCGTGATATTCTGAGCGATGGTGGCCATGGAACCTGAGCCCTTGCGCGCTCCGGATTTGTAATCCTCCACCTGGCGAATGAAATAAGCCACCGGCTGTCCTGCGACATAGGCAGATTCATCATGGCCGGTTCCAGTGGGAAGGTGGCACGAGCCACAGGCGCGAACATTCGGCGCGTGACCATTGGCGACGATGGTCGGCATGGGAGGATGGATATCCGGGAACCAGTCAGGCGCGTTGAAAAGATCATCGACCTGCGCACGTGTATAGCTCTTGCTGCTACCGGGCGCCGATTTCGGCTTGCCATCGTCTGGAACCACATTGGACGGCTGAACTTTGTCAGTTACCGGAAAAGCCCAGTCGGGCTTATCGGCCGCCATCGCCATTGCAGGCAGCAGGATCGATACAGCTGTCGTAAAATTTAAAAGAGCCTTCAATTTTCATCCCCCATTCATGCAAGTCAGGCGGTGCCATGCGCAGGCTGATAGAGTTTCATCAGCTCAGCACCATATTCGACCCCAGCTTCTTCCCAGACGACTGCGTGATGGGACGCAGCCCCCAAAAGGTTGCGGTATTGGCGCTGGAGATGACCTTCTGTAAAGAGCGCACGACCTCCAGCCTGATTGAAAAGCTTGGTTCCCGCATCGAGTGCAAGCTTGCAAGCAAAAGCCACGTTTCGCTTTGATGTCGCTTTTTCCTGCGAAGAGACATCTCCGCCAGCCTCGAGCTTGCGCATCGCGTCTCTCAGCGTAGTCATGAAGAGCAATTCTGCAGCATCAAGTTCAGCAGCTGCTTCCGCGGCGATCATATGTGTCGTTGGCAACGCGCTGATGGATACGCCGCGAGATTTTCTCGGTCCCGTAAAAGTCAGCCATTCCTGCAATACGCCGCGCGCCATCCCAACTGTCAGCGCAGCAAAACCCGTCGCCGTAATGCCGCCGCCGCGCGGCGTACGATAGACCGGCGCCGTGTTGACCAACGTCCCGGGGCCGCGGCCCTCACGAGACGCCTTGCCATCGAGAAAGCGGTGAGCAGGGATGAACTTGTTCTCGACCGTAAAGCTCTTCGAACCGGTCCCAGAAAGACCCATCGTCTTCCAGTCATCGATGATCGTTACATCCTGCCGCGGGACGAGGAAGAAATGCGGACCGTCGCGGTGCTCACCGTCATAAATATAGCCCCCGCAAATCATCCAGCCGGCATAATCGACGCCGCTGGAAAACCCATGCCGCCCCGAGAACAGGAAGCCACCTTCGACAGGGGTTGCGCGCCCAACAGGGTCAAAGGAAGCAGACACGAGTGTATTGCAGTTCCGAGCCCAGACTTCCTGCTGCGCCTCATCAGGGAAGGTCGCGACGAGCAAGGCGTGATCTGCCATGATGCGCTGGATCCAGGCCTGCGATCCGCAAGCGGCTGCCAGAACCTGTGACACCTCACAAAGCACGTCCCAGGTCATCTCGTAACCGCCGTAACGAAACGGCTGAGCGACACGGGTAAGGCCAGAATCCATATAGTCGGCGATCGTTTCTTCTGGCAGGCGACGAAGTTCCTCGCAGCGTGCTGCCCTCTCCCGCAGGCGCGGTGCGAGGAAATGCGCACGCGCCAACATGTCGTCGCGCGTGGGGGATTCGTTGAGCAGAGTTGGTTCGCCCGAGCCTTTAACGGTCATTCCATCCCCATAGGTAGTGCTTGTTCTCTCGGCTCGGCAGGCAGATACTCCCTCCGTTCCGGTTCAAGTTGCATCTTAAGTGCACAGACTGGCAACGCAAGCGCATCGAACGGGAGGCGATCGGCGCATGGTCTCGATGGCAGGATTCCGTCCTTCATGTGAGTTAGGCAAGGTGCTGCGCAATGCTTTGCTCGGCTGCTTGACCCTGACGGCAGCCCTGTTGGGTCTTTGTGCCGTCTCATATGCCGATCAAATCGCCGATTTCTATTCTGGGAAAAGGATCACCCTTGTGGTCGCCGCACCAGCGGGCTCGGGCTACGACTTTGGGGCGCGCATCTTCGCAAGGCATTTTGGGCGCCATGTTCCTGGCAATCCAGCACTGATTGTCCAGAACATGCCCGGCGGCGGCGGGCGAACCGGCACCGCCTATGTCTATTCTGCAGCACCACGCGACGGCACTGTCATTGCTGCAGTGCAAAGCTTCATTCCCGTTGACCAGTTGTTCGAAGGCGATGCCTCGAAGCCGCTATTCGACCCCCGTCAGTTCAACTGGCTGGGCTCCATTGCCAATTCCACTTCGGTTGCCGTGTCCTGGCACAAATCAAAGGTGAAGACCTGGGAGGATCTGTTCACGACCGAGCTTGTGGTCGGTGGTGTCGGCGCGGCCACCCCGATGGTGACATTTCCATATCTTTTCAAGCGCTTGCTGGGCATGAAATTCCGGATTGTGTCCGGCTACCTGGGCGGTCCTGACGTTGATCTGGCAATGGAGCGTGGCGAGGTCGAGGGGCGGGTCGACTACTCCTGGCACACGTTGAAAGCCACGCGCGAGGATTGGCTGAAAGAGGGAAAGCTCAATCCGCTTTTCCAGATGGGTTTGGCCAAACATCCGGATCTTCAAGACATCCCGTTACTGATCGACCTAGTGAAAGAGCCCGAGCAAAAGCAGATCCTCGAAGTGGCCTTCCTGAGTTACGAATTCGGGCGCGCTTTTCTGACCACGCCCGGCACGCCAATGGAGAGGGTCATCGCATTGCGGGAGGCCTTTGAGGCGACCATGAAGGATCCCGACTTTTTGGCAGAGGCTGAAAATTCGAAGCTGGAGGTCAGTCCCGTCGGCGCCGAGCGACTTCAGACACTTGTGCAGACGGTCTATGCCATGCCGGCAAGCCTGATCTCACGCGTCGCGACACTGCAAAAGCCTGATTCCGGAGGTCCCGAGGTTCAGTTCAAAACCGTTCGAGCAAAAATCGTCGAGATCGGCGCGAACGGGAAGGCCGTCGTGAAAGTATCTGGCGGAGACAGCGAGAGCGTTCAAATCGACGATGGGCGGACGAAAATCACAGTTGCAAGACAGGAGGCCAAGCGCTCCGCCGTTGGTGCCGGCATGACTTGCGCAATTTCCTATCTGGGTGATCGGTCAACCGCAAAGTCCCTCGATTGCGACTGACCCCTCAGTAAACGTCTGAAATTGCCGGAATCGACGTCGAACCACTCACAACCCGTGAGCCTCGCGGCAAGCTCTCGTCACGCGGAGGATTGCCCTTATAAATCTGCAGCTGGGTGAGTGCTTCCAGATCGCGGATCCGGATCCCGTCCGGGATATGAAGGATCAGTTGTCGATCCTGCAGCCAGGACAAAACCCGGCTGACCGTCTCTGGAGCCATCCCCAGGTGGTCTGCAATGTCCTTGCGGGTCATCGGCAGATCTACGCGGGCATGCAGAACCTGAAGGCGCGATTGCCTTTCGCGGTACCGCAACAGGAAGGCCACCACCCTTTCCTCGGCGCTCAGTTTGCCGAGCAGAACAATGTGGCTATGAACCCGCTCAAGCTGCTGTTCGATAAGTCCTATTAATCCTCGAACAAACCCGGTTGAGCGCGTCTCGAGGTCGCAAAGGTCGGCAGGAAGCTGGCAAACTTCTGCATCTTCGAGAACCCGGACAGTCGTGGCCGTTCTGTCGCTTCGGTCCAGTCCTATCGAATCTCCTCCCATCAGGAAGTCCAGCACCTGCCGGCGCCCCCCTGAGAGATTTCGGGCAACACTCAGGACGCCGGATCGAAGGATATAGATAAAACGCAGAGGTTCTCCGTCATCGCAGATGGCTGTCCGGCGTTGGTACACCCTGCGTGTGACCCGGCTCGAAAGCTCCAGGTCAGTCAGCAGGCTACAGAAACCCTGCGATCGCATGGGACAGGTTGTGCAACGCTCCGATGCCGACCTGCCAGTTGCGATATTCTGACTAGACAGATCGTAAGCCAAGCCACTTGCTCCCGAATGTTCGAGGATCAGCCTCATCCACGTGCGATCCGCGACTAGCAGAGACCTCTGCTAATT
The DNA here is from genome assembly GCA_903889985.1 of uncultured Hyphomicrobiales bacterium. GTDB lineage: Bacteria > Pseudomonadota > Alphaproteobacteria > Rhizobiales > Beijerinckiaceae > Terripilifer. The sequence continues at coordinate 6,061 of CAISZN010000244.1, forward strand.
CTAGCCTGTCGAATCACATTCGAAGCGCCCCAGACACAGCCTCGCCAACGCTTGCCTTAAAACAAGAGAATACATGCTATTTGTAGCGCTACACCTTAGCTGTAACATAACCCAACCGACTGATTTATAAATAGAATATTTGTTTCTCGATTTTCGGATGATCGTTCCCCGATGCGGTTGTCTCAGGCCTTCGGCGGTCGAAAAGCTGCCTTCAGATGCCCTCGCGCGCAAGAATTCGCACAAGATCTGCGTCGAGCCGGGACACGATCTCGTCCGTCATCCCATATCGTATCAGGGAACTCCTGATATCAGCCGCAAAGCCCGGATGTTCGGTCTGCAAGCGCCGCCAGATAAGGACCTCGCCCGGATGATCCTGCCTTGCCTCAAGGGCGAGGATGCGCATCAGCAAGCCCAGAGGGCTGACCAAGCCTGACTGGCGCATGGCCCATCGATCAAACTGATCCCCCTCACCTTTCATATACTCAGCAAGCGCAATGTAGGCAGAGTACTGGCCGGGGGCGGCCGACTCATTGACATTCTCCGGCTTAAGAAGGCGCAATCCCTCTTCATACTGACCCCGGGAAATATAAGCGGATCCAGCCACGATCCGAATCAAGGACGAATTCGGATTGCTGGCCAGCGCCTGCTGCACCATTACAAAGGCATCCTCATACCGCCGATCGAAAAAACGGGCGAAAAACAGGGTGAATTGCGCGCGAGCTCTATGGGGGGCTCGATCGTAGGCCTGTCTGGCAAGCTGGAGAGCACGCTGCAGATCAGCTGTCCCCTTGTTGTCCGGGAGATTGTCGGCATAACCTCGAAGCAGGATCATTGCCAGAAGCGACTGCGAGCTGGCGTCCTCCGGGTCGGCAACGAGCTCCCGCTCCAGACAGGCTCGGGCCGCTGTGCGCTGGGTGCCCAAGCGCGTGCGAAGGAAGTTGAAGGCTTCGATGGTGCATCCAGCACCCATCAGCGGGGAGCCGGGAACGGCTGTCCGACGTGCCCAATCGGAAAAAATAACGCCGTAAACATCGCCGATTTCGGCAACAATCTCGGATGAAACCCGCTTCAGCACTCTACCGGGGTCCTGCATCGCAATGTCCTGGAGGGTCATGGTCCAGACAATCGTGCCGGACGCACGATGGATCAGCTGAAATCCGAAGCCCTCCCCATGTTCCTGATGACCAAAATCACTCAGCGAAAGGACATAATTTGATTGCTGGCCAATGCCCTCAAGCGGGATGACCGTGAGGTGATCGAAGGCGCTGAGCTGATGACGGAGGGTGCTAGCAAGGCCCTCCAGAAAAATCGGAACCTGTTCGTTGTCCTGCTGCCGATTGCGTATGGTTTCCACCTGAAGGACAGGCATCGCTCGTCCATCCGGAATTGGGTCCAACTGCCGGACGACAGCGGGCACCGCAAAAAAGGGTCCGACCACGAGCGCCCCAAGCAAGACGCCAACAATCAGCATGAGTCCCATAAGGCCCATGAAATGGCGGGATTGCTGCGCGTTATCAGATAAGAGGCTGGGGGAGACCGGTGTATCCTGCAAAATATCTCGGCGAACAAAAGCCGGCATGTAGGACCCGCGTGGCAATACGATTTGCACGCACCGATAGCAGCCAGCTCCAGCATAATAGCTCTCCAGCATCTGCCGAACGCGGGTAGCCTGAACACGCACGATTGAGTTGGTCTGGGGATCAAAGTCCGCGCCACGCTGCAGAGCCAGCGTTGCAATGGTGAAAGCCTTCAGGCGATCCCCGCGCCCAGACACTGTTTCATCGACGACAAATTTGAGGAATGCGGAAGCATTCTTATTACGCCGGAACTCCGGAAACCCAAGAAGGCTCTGGAGTTCTTCCTGAATGTCGTAGGTCGAGATATTCGGCGTCAACATAGAGCCTGTGACCCTATCCACTGAGGCGTCGACCCCGCGTCTGACCTGTGGCGACGGTCATTTTCGCCCTAATTCTCTAGCACGGACCATGACCTAAATCATATTGAAACTCTCATACACGATAGGATAATCTCTATATATTCAGGCCTTTTGGAACGGCTGAGCTTGTGCCTTCTGGTGTGGAATGTGCCAAAATCTGGACCTGCACCCACTCTACGCCAGCTGATCTTACGGTATTTCACGGCGCTTCTGTGCAAATACACTGTGGTCGGCTTTGAGATCACAAAGCATGTTGTCACCACTGTCGTAAACCACGTCTTCCGTGTTGATGTGCAAGACGCTGCTGACGATGCTGCCTTTCACTTTGATAGCTTGCTCAATGAAAAGTGACGTGAAATCGAAGTTGTAGCAGCTGCCTCGGAGCTTCGACGCAGCAAGGAAGATCCTGATGCGGCTCGCCTTTACCTTCGTCGCATTCAGGAAACTTCGCCTCGATATGCCTTGATTGGCTTTTTGAGCGAAGAGGGCCGGTTTCTGGTCACCTCTAACGGTCTCCTGGAGGGTGCGAGTGTCGCCAACCGACCCTATTTCGTTGAGGGGAAGAAGGGCATTTACGTCGGTGACCCACATGGTGCGATCCTGCTGGCAGAAGCTCTTGCCGGGCCAGATCAGATGCCACGGTTCATAGACCTGGCGGCCCCTGTGCTTTCAGGAGATCACGTCATCGGCGTGCTGGCTGCTCATCTCTTTACGCAATGGGCCCAGGCGATAGGCGCCTAGGTCATAGCTCTTGGCCAGCCGGTAGAACCGCCGATTGAGGATCAAAAGAATGCGCCTGCTTGACAAGCGCCTCTGTTATGACAAATACAAATAAAATTCATAACGAGAACGCCCATGCTCCGTCTGATCTTTGCCCTCGGCATCACATGTCTGGCCATGAGCCCTGCTTCCGCGCATTTTCAAGAGCTTATCCCCTCGACTGACATCGTTCCCGACCAGGGAGACCACTCGGTTGGCCTATCCTTGGTGTTCACGCACCCTGTCGAAGGCGGGCCAACCATGGACATGGGGCAGCCGGTCGCCTTTGGCGTTCTGGCGGATGGCAAGAAGATTGACCTTCGTGGGGCATTGAGCCCGAAACAGGTCGACGGAAAAAAGGCCTTTGAGGCTCGGTACAAACTCCCCAAGCCGAACGATTACGTCTTCTATCTTGCGCCGGCGCCCTATTGGGAGCCTGCAGAGAAGCACTTCCTGGTGCATCACACCAAGGTGGTCGTGGATTTCGGGGCTGGCGAAAGCTGGGATGCCCTCGTAGGCGCGCCAATGGAAATCCAACCGTTGACCCGCCCATACGGCCTTTGGACCAGCAATCTCTTCCGCGGGATCGTGCTGAAGGACGGAAAGCCCTTGCCCAATGCCAGGATCGAAGTCGAGTGGATCAATGACACAAGCATCAAGATCCCCGCCGATGCCTTTGCGACCCAGGTGGTCAAGGCGGATCAGAATGGCGTTTTTGCCTACGCGATCCCCCGTGCCGGTTGGTGGGGCTTCAATGCCATAACCGAGGGTAAAATCAGTGGTCCGGACGGAAAGTCGGCCGACGCTGAAATCGGCGGCACAATCTGGATCAAGGCGGTCGATCTGAAGTGACGGCTCCCCCTACCAACCTATTGCAGGGCTCTGGCCCATGGGTGTAAGGGAACTCAACGAGTTTTTCATACGCGTAGCGGCGAGGAAGCAGCGTGGCGCATATACCAGATGGGGTTCTCAGCTTGCCGGTCCTGGCGACTGGTGCTGCCGTGACCGTCACTGGTTGTGCTCTTGGGCTGCGTCATCTGAGCCATGAGCGAATTCCCCAAGCTGCTGTATTGTCATCAGTATTCTTTGTCGCCTCGCTCGTGCACTTTCCTGTCGGGCCCTCTTCAGTCCACCTGATCCTCAATGGTTTGGTGGGCATCATGCTGGGCTCGGCCGCCTTCCCCGCCATCCTGGTCGCCCTGCTGCTTCAAGCGGTGATGTTCGGGTTCGGCGGCCTGGTGGTTCTGGGCGTCAATGTCATGAACATGGCTATTCCGGCTGTGCTTTGCGGAGCGATGTTTACCGCTGTCGCCAGACAGGGCCATGCGAGGGCAACCGTCCTCACAGCGGGCTTTACCGGTGCTTTTGGTGTGTTCCTCACAGCCTTGATGGTGGCAATTTCCCTTGGCCTGTCAGGCAAGGAGTTCGTCGATGCCGCGCGTCTTGTGTTGTTCGCCCATGTTCCGGTGATGATCATCGAGGCGGTCTTCACCAGCGCAGCCATAGCCCTCCTGATCCGGGTCAAGCCCGAGTTTTTGGGTGTTCCCACCAATGTCGAGGTGGCGAATGCGTAAGGAGGGCTCTGGCCTGATCGCCATGCTCTGCGCGCTCATTGCCGCTTGCGCGCCGGCTCAGGCACACAAGCTGAAGGCTTTTGCCACGGCGATCGGGGACGATGTCTCCGGCTATGCCTATTTCTCACCTGGTGGACGCGCACAGGAGGCGGAGGTCACGGTCACGCAGGCAGATGGATCCCTCGTGGCCAGACTGAAGACCAATGAGCAAGGCGAATTCAGTTTCCGGGCGACGAAGCCTGTTGACCACCAGATCCTGGTGGATGCGGGTGACGGCCACGAAGCCAGCTATCGAGTGAGCGCTGGTGAACTTGGCAGCCTTCTGGATCCCAAGGCATCCGTGGCTGATCAGAACTCAAGTGCCACGCCACAAGGGCCGGCCCTAACCAACTTTGCCGGACCAACAAGCAATGAAATCGCCGCCCTTGTGGAGCAATCTGTTGCTCGTCAGATCCGTCCGCTTCGCGAGCAGGTCGATGCATGGCAGGAGAAAGTCTGGCTCCACGATGTTCTTGGTGGGCTAGGCTACATCATAGGTCTGGCTGGACTGTTCTATGGACTCACTGGCTTGCGCCGTTCGAAGGCAGAGACTGCCGCACGTGATCTCAAGGAAGCACGCCGATGAGCGTGATTGATCTTGGCCTACCTCCAGACGACATCGACGGACCACTCCTGCAGCGGATCGATCCGCGTGTGCGCATGCTGGCCTGTGCGGCCTTCGCCCTTCTTTGCGTGTCTTTGAACCACGTCATCGGCCTCGAATTCTGCCTGGTCCTGGCGTGTGCCTGTGGTGTCGCTGCTCGCCTGCCCTTGCTGAACACACTCAAGCGGATGGCCTCGCTCGATGGTTTCATGATTTTTGTCGTGGGGTTCCTGCCGTTTACAATGGCGGGACAAACGCTGACAACCCTGGCCGGTATGACCATCAGCGTCGAGGGGATGGTCCGGGCCGGGCAGATCCTTCTTGCCTCCAATGCTGTTGTTCTGATGATCCTCGCACTTCTTGGTACGATGGATGAGAGCGAAATGGGCGAGGCCATGCGTGAGCTGCATGTGCCCAGGAAGTTCGTGCAGCTCTTCCTGTTCACAGTGCGCTACATCGACGTTCTGAAGCTCGAATATCAGCGGTTGCGAACGTCCATGAAGGTGCGCGGATTTCGCATGGGCTTTAACCTCCATAGCTGGCAAAGCATCGGCTATCTCTTCGGCATGCTGATCGTCCGGAGTCTGGAGCGCTCAGAACGAATCCTGATCGCCATGCGCTGCCGTGGATATACAGGTGAATTCAGAATGCTTGGCAGAAGCAGGACATTGACCTGGCTCGACGGTATGTTCGGTATATGCCTGCTGGCATTTGCCGTCGCGATGACCTTTCTGGACTATGCGTGAGCGAAGTTCTATTCCGCCTCTCAGGGATCACCTTTGCCTATGAAGGCCATCGCCCCGTGCTCAAGGGGGCAGATTTTGAATTAAGGACAGGCGAGCGAGTTGCGCTCGTAGGCAGGAACGGAGCGGGGAAAACAACGCTCTTCCAACTGATGGTGGGCCTCCGCAGGCCCCAGTCGGGAACCATTGAGGCCTTTGGAAAGTTCTGCGGCTCTGAAAATGATTTTTCTGAAATACGCCCTCGTGCAGGACTATTGTTTCAGGATGCCGACGACCAGCTGTTTTGTCCCACTGTCGCGGAAGATGTCGCCTTTGGTCCCCTTAACCTGGGCAAAAGCCCTGCGGAAGCACGCACCATTGTCCAGCAAACACTCAGCTCACTTGGTCTGCAGGGTTATGAATCGCGTATCACCCACAAGCTGTCTGGCGGCCAAAAGCGTCTTGTGGCCCTGGCTACAGTACTCGCGATGAATCCAGAGGTTTTGCTGCTTGATGAGCCCACCAACGCCTTGGATGCAGAAACCGAAGAGCGACTGATCGACATTCTGAATAGCCTGCCACAGGCCATGGTCATCATTTCCCATGACGAGAACTTTCTGCGTCGGGTGACCAATCGACGCTTGCGCCTGAACGGCGGCAGGCTTGAGCCGGATTCAATTTGACACTGGATTGCATCCGATATGCTCCGCTAAGCTGCTATACGCGTGAACAAGAAGCAGAAGCTGGCAGGAGGATCTGATGACCCGTGAAATCACTATTGCGCTCGATCGCTATGACCGGCACGTCCCGTTCTTCGATGGTACGGTCAAAGCCCCAACAGGCTTCACCTATCGGGCCCTTCAAGTTGGCCAATCCGACAGTCTGCGAGACGGAACGCGTCGCCACGAGGAGATGATCCACAATCAGCGCTTCGATGTGGCTGAGTTCTCGATGTCGACCTTCCTGATGGCAATCGACCGTGGCGTTCCTCTGATCGGCGTCCCGATCTTCCCGCGCAGGCTCTTTTCCCAAAGCTGCATGTTCGTTCGTGCCGATAGTGACATAGAGTCACCCGCTGATCTGATCGGCAAGCGCGTGGGCCTGTCATCGTTCCAAACCACACTGTCCCTCCTCGCAAAAGGAGATCTCAAATTCGAATATGGAGTAGAGTGGGAGCGCATCCGCTGGCTGGTGACGACTGCTGAAAAGATCAAGTTCACCCCAAAGCCGGGCGTCGTGATCGACACAGCTCCGAAAGAAACAGATCTGGGTTTATTGCTACAAGCTGGAGAGATTGATGCGATCTTCATGCCGCACCCGCCCCATAGCGTGATGAAGGGTGATGTGAAGACACGTCGCCTGTTCCGCGATACGCAGGCAGAAGAGAAGCGTTATTTCGACCGGGTTGGCTATTGGCCCATCATGCATGTCATCGCAATCAGTCATCAGCTTGCTGAACAGGCGCCAGATCTTCCTGCTGCGCTACTCGACATGTTCGCGCAGGCCCATCATATCAACGACGATTACTACGCGGATCCCAACTGGTCACGCCTGCCAGGGATCCGACATCTCTATGAGCAGTCACGAGCTGACTTTGGCGATCCCTGGAAGAACGGCTTTGGAGTCAACCGGAAGAACCTGGAACGGTTTATCCAGTATTCCAACGATCAAGGGCTTATTAGCGAGCGCTATGCACCTGAACGCCTCTTCGTAACGTCAACGCTGGATAGCTGAGACACATCAGCTCGCAGACGGCTTATACTTGAATGTTGAAGCGGGGTGGCCGGAGGGAATTCGGTCGCCCTCCCCAAACAGCTTCTGACGGAATGACCCGGCTGAATACTCAGTCTTATAGACACCTCGGTCCTGCAAGTGGGGCACAACCAGATCTATCACATCTACGAGGTGCTGCGGTTCGCCCGACCTCTGCAGATTGAACCCGTCGATCTCAGCCTCAGCCATCCACGATTCGAGTTCGTCGGCGACCTGCGTTGGAGACCCGACGATAAAGCACTCACGGCCGGCTTGTCGGCTGAAGTTCGTAATGTCACGCAAACGATCAAGCGAGCGATCTTCCTTCAGCAGGTGCTCCACGAGCGACGTGATACCGTTGTTTACAGGGCGGCCATCCGCCGCCCTCTCGATCTCCTTCGAGAGATCAATTCCTGAGAGTCCCGAATAAAGGGCGAGCATGCCTTCGGCATCAATATGACGCTGAAGGGCTGCATATTTATCACGGGCTTCAGATTCTGTTGGCGCTGTCACAATCGTAGCCATCAGAATAAACTTGATTTGTGCAGGATCCCGCCCCTGCATGCGGGCTCCCTCACGAATTTCGCGAACCCGTTCTGCAGTCTGCTTCTTCGGCAGCCCGGAGAGAAAAATGCACTCTGCGTGGCGCGAGGCAAAGGCTCGCCCGCGCTGCGATCCGCCAGCCTGAAAGAGAACCGGTGTACGCTGGCGTGATGGTTCCGACATATGCACGCCACGCACTTTAAAATGCAGGCCTTCATGGTTCACCTCGTGAACCCGGTCGGCTCTTGCATAAACACGGTTTACCCGGTCAACCACGACGGCATCATCTTCCCAGCTACACTCCCAAAGCTTGTAGACGACCTCCATATATTCGTCTGCGATGTCGTAACGCTCATCATGTTCGCGCTGATGTTCCATTCCCATCGCTCGCGCGGCACTGTCCTGAAATCCTGTGACGACATTCCAGCTGATGCGGCCATCCGTCAGATGATCGAGGGTCGAAAAACGCCGGGCCAAGGCATATGGAGGTTCATAAGTCAGATTTGAGGTGACACCAAAACTCAGGTTCTTCGTCACATAAGCCATGGTTGGAATGAGCAAAAGCGGGTCATTCATCGGGAACATGGCAGCGCGCTCGATCGCTGCGCGGGGGCTGCCCTGATAGACGTCGTGAACACCATTTGTATCTGCAAAAAAGACTGAATCGAAAAGTCCTCGCTCTGCAATCCTGGCGACATCCGTCCAGTAGGAAAGACTTGTATATTCATGCGCCCGACTGCCGGGAACGCTCCAAAGCCCGATCCAGTTCTGTCCTGGTGTATTGGCGTAGAATGCATTGAGCGAGATTTTCTTTTTCACCTTATTCCCCATGCTCTGGCTTGCATCGGCCTAGCGGAAGTATTCTTCGAAAATCTTTGTCCACGATGGCAAACCAGCATCCAGTTCCTCGGGGGTGAGGAATGTCCCCTTGAAATTCACACCATCGGGAATCATCGTCGGATCCTTCAACTTAACGCCCGGATGAACCGGCAGCTCCCCCGCATCCGCAAAAACCCGCTGGCCTTCTTCAGATACAATGAAGTCAATGAGAAGCTTGGCCGCATTTGGGGTCGGCGCATCCTTCAAGACGGACATGACTGAATACGTGACGAGGGGTGGCTGCATCTTGATCCAGTCAGTCGGCGCACCTTTGCTGGCACTGATGAATGCATGATTGTTAAAGATCTGCAGACCAATCGGATATTCACCCGAGATCACAAGATCGAGGACCTGCCGACCGGAGACTTTCAGGGGTGTGATATTTTGCTTGGCGAGCTTGGCCAGATATTCCCTTGCTTTCTGCTCACCCATGGCAAGGACGACGCTGCCGACGAATCCTTGCCCCGCCGAAACGCTCGGCTGCACATTCCACGCAAGCTTGCCCTTCCATTTGGGATCAAGCAAATCCTCAAAAGTCTTGGGCTCGGTCCCCCGTGGCACGAGATCCGTGTTGAACCCGGGCGTGTTGATATAATAATTGCAAGCGACCCAATAACCTTCCGGATCGAAAACTTTCTTGGGTAGATCAACATCCGGGACCCATTTCATAACGAGCCCTTCACGCTTCAGCATCACGGTCGTCTGCACACCATCGATCAGGCTCGCCTGAACCCGTCCAGCCTTCGCCTCGTTTGAAACGCGCAGGCCGATTTCCATCGAATTGGCACGCACGTAATTGACCTTGATGCCGTATTTGCGCTCAAAGGCATCAGAGATCGGGCGCACGATCTGATCGACGATCTGGACGGTGTACCAGGTAACCTGTCCTTCCTTCTTGGCTGCATCGATCATTGCCTGATCAGCAGCCATCAAAGGAGACTGGAATAGAATGGTGCCCAACAGGACCGCACCCAGTGATAGGACCCGACGAGACATTTTAATTTCCTCCCAAGGAGAGCCACTCTTTGGTGATCTTCTCCATGACCATTCGACCAGAGCACGGCGTCGGGTAACTCCGGCCCGTTGCTGCACCAATCGATAATCTGTCCGATTTTTAGAGATGCTGCAAGCGAGGTCCCCCCATCGCTTAACGAGCCAGCCAGGTCCATGGCCAGATATAACATTTGGAGCAGCTTGGGGATCGAGCCCACAAGACAGCAGGCGCAAAATGCAAAGGCACAGCGCCTTTGATGCACAAAAAAACCGCCTGTCGAAGGATCTTCGACAGGCGGCAATTTGTTTGAAAGGCGCTTGCTTAAAACTCGGTCCAGCTATCCTCTTGCACTGCCGGGCGCACGGCCAGCACGGATTGTCCTCCCCTTGCCATGGGGCGAGCAGGCGCTCTCGGGGGCGATTTTGCTGCCGGGGCAGGTTTGCGGGCCTTTACTCCTGCTGCGAGCTCAGTGACCTGGAAGCGGGCAATGAGCGAGCCAAGGCGGTTGACTTCCTGTGCAAGTGACTGGCTCGCAGCCGTAGTTTCCTCAACCATGGCTGCATTCTGCTGCGTGATCCTGTCCATTTCACTGACTGCTGAATTGATCTGGACTAGACCTGCAGATTGCTCCTGTGCAGAAGAAGCGATCTCGCTCACGACCCCTGCGACTTCGGTGACCTGACGCATGATGCGATGCAAGGCCTCACCTGTATTGCTGACGAGAGCGACACCGCTGGCAACCTGGGAGGATGATGTAGCGATCAGGGACTTGATTTCCTTGGCAGCTTCCGCTGAACGCTGGGCCAGTGCCCGGACCTCCGAGGCAACCACAGCAAAGCCTCGCCCAGCCTCTCCAGCACGAGCGGCCTCAACCCCTGCATTCAGGGCGAGGAGATTGGTCTGGAAAGCGATCTCGTCGATGACCCCGATAATCTGAGTAATCTCGTTGGCAGAGCGTTCAATGCTGTTCATCGCCTGAACCGCATCATCGACCACCTTGCCTGAGCGCTCAGCGTCCGTCTTCGCTGTCACCACAATCTCACGAGCATGGAGAGCACCTTCTGCCGTCTTCTTGACGGTGCTGGTGAGTTCTCCCAGAGCTGCGGCTGTTTCTTCAAGGCTCGCAGCCTGTTGTTCAGTCCGCTGAGACAGATCCCCGGAAGCTTGCGAAATTTCGCCTGAGCCAGAAACCAGTGCCTCGCCAGCCTGGGCTATGTCGCCCATTGCCTTTTCAAGCTTTGCAACGGCTTCATTAAAGTCTTCCTGCAGCTTCACGAATGACTCTGGAAAACGATCGAGCCGAACAGTCAGGTCGCCATGAGACAATCTGGATAGCCCCTCACCCAGACGGTGAACGACGGATTCTGTTTCCTGCGCCGTCGCATTTCTGACGGCTTCGCCCCTTGCGCGCGTGACTTCAGCCTCGGAACGCGCTGACTCTGCGGAGGATTCCAGTTCAATGTTCCGAATGGCATTTTCCTTGAAGACCTGCACAGCGCGGGCCATCTCACCAAGCTCGTCGGAGCGTTCGACGTCGCTCAACTGAACATCCGTTCGGCCATTAGCGAGCAGAAGCATGGCATCGCGCAATCGACGAAGCGCTCCCACGATCATTTGGGCTTGCCAGATTGCGGCGCCGCCAAGCAGTAGAACGAGAGCTACGGTAATCGCTGCAGCCTGCAACATGGCAGATCGCATTTCGGCGGCCAGGTCATCTGTGAAGACACCTGCCGCGATGGCAATTCCCATGGGCCGATAGAGCTTGATGTAGCTCGTCTTCTCCGCATCAACTTTCGTCTCGGGATTGAGCGTGTAATAGGTGACGTAGCCCTCGCCCGGACCTTGGACAAGTTCCGTCATCTCTCTCGAATAGTGTTTGCCGCGAGAGTCAGTTGAAGCATCGCGGTTCTGCCCCTCCTTCTCTGGGGCAGCCGGATTGAGCAGGCTCATTCCTGTCGTGTCGCGCGCAGTGAAATAGTCGGCCTTGCCGTACCACATGCTGCGAATCACGTTCAGCGCGCGCTTGCGTGCTTCCTCCATCGGAATTTGTCCGGCGTCGACCATTGCTTTATGGGCCGCCAGGACGCCATGAGCAGTCGCTACAAGCTGCTGCAATGTCTGCATCCGCGCCTTGTATGCCTGCTGCGACTGAAGAGAGATCAGACCGGCGGCGAGGCCACCACAACCAAGCGCAAAGAGACCGACCAAGGCAAAGAGCCTCCCGCGGACTCCCGGGGCAAGGCGAACCTTCAAGCTCATAGGGTACCCTCCAAGGCCAGCATCGGCTGCCGTTTAGCGGCTGCACAAAACAGACCTGCCATGACGCTTGAAAAGGACCACAACCGGTCCGCACCACCCGCTTCACGAGGGCCTGGGTGCATCGCGCGCCACAACCACAAAGATGCAAGCCGGATCAAAACCGGCATGACGTAGCGGCATCATGCCTTGGGCCGGGGCCCCGCGGAGCTCAGGCTTAACGTCATTTTTTTACGCTAAATCAATTGGGTTAATAAAAATGAACAACTTACCAACCTCGAGAGTCTGAACACTTAGACCCAGGGCCATGCGGATGCGGGCACAATGCCCCACCTCACCGAGGTCGGATCGGCGGCACCAGTCATGCAATCACAGATGCTGCGCCGGCATTGGGCGCGACCCGGCGATCTGGAGCACGTGTCATTCCTGAACATGAAGCGCGCCAGCCGGACACCCAGGCGCTGATAGATCAGCGCACCGGGAACCCCGATATCTTCAAAATTGATCGGATTATTGGCTGGGGGACCTGGATTCGAACCAAGATTCTCGGAGTCAGAGTCCGATGTTCTACCGTTGAACTATCCCCCACCGTGGGCAGACTGGCGCCCGTCATGTGGACCTGCAGCCGTGCTGCAGCGGTGCCGGGTATCTATTCAATGTGGCCGGGGGTGTCAACCTGAACCGGCTTCACTTGCCGATCTTGCCGCAGCGCAGATGCGCCTTTTCAAATCAGGGGGTTACGCGCCTGGGGAATGCAGCCAGCTCACCATAGGGCCAAGTCGGCGTGAGAATCGCCGGCGTGGGTCGGGGTTCAGTCCGCACAACTTCGATACGAACTCCCGAAGGAGCAGATTGAACAGCTGATTCGCTGCTGGCCTGTTGCTGGCGCGGGAGGTGAGCCGGGCTTCTTGAAGCCTTGGAAGAGGTCACGGGGGCTGTCGGCGGCTCAGCCCGCTCGACAGTTGTCGTCTCTGGATCGGCTGAGGCCGTCGTATCAGCTTCGGGGGCTTCCTTGGCTGCGGCAGGCTGCGCCCGATGCCGGCCGCCAATAATGCCCTGCTCCATGGCCGCCTCGCGAGATATGCAGACCCCGGACGACACCCGAAGAATTTGGCCAGCCGCGCACTTGCCCCTTGCTTCCGCATGTCCAGCGGACAGACATCCCGCGACCATGGCGCCGACCAGGGTTAGGGAAGCAAAGGCGGTACGCGTTACCAGCATTGATCTCTCCAGACAGGCAGGCCCCTCGGCGGCTCCTTTTGGCCACCGGATTACGGCCTCAGTGTGACCTTGGCCGTCCCGTGCCACGCAGAACGCCCCAAGGCAAGGTCAACCAATGGGCGATGCACCTTTGGATGGCCTTGTGTGCCAGAACGCCTTTGGGGCCTCGAAACGCCGATCGGAGCAAAATTCACGCAGGACGAGGACTGCCCAACCGATCCCTAACGAACGCGCTCGGTCATCATGTGTGTGACGTGCCTGTCGATTTGCACAGCAGTTTTGTGTCAAGCGTCAGCGGAGCTTTGGTGCGCACAAGCGTCGGATCATTTCATGATCATCTTCTTGTCGTTAGCGCTCCCATTCAGTGAGTGCCAGTGCTCCCATGAAATGACGTTCCATTGGATATGTGAGTGCATTTCGCTCAACCCGCACAACTTTTGATGATGATCATGCCCGAAGAATCACGCAACCTCAGCTTCATCGGGGCGTTGACCAAGAGGGGCCGTTTGACGGCAGTGGGAGTTCCCACTTTACCAAGCCACGGCGCGAGACGGTCTCAGACCGTGGCGATCAGGAGCACACATGTCGCTCTCTACCGATCTGCTAAGCCGGTACGCCAGCACTTATGAAACTCGCCGCGACGCCGAGATGTCGATCGCGGAATTTCTGGAAGGCTGCAAGACCAATCCCGGATACTATGCCAGCTCCGCCGAACGCATCCTGGAAGCGATCGGTGAACCCGTGATCATCAATACGGCCAAGGACTCGCGTCTCGGCCGCATATTCATGAACCGAACGATCCGCACTTACCCTGCATTCCGTGAATTTTACGGGATGGAAGACACAGTAGAGCGCATCGTCTCCTATTTCCGCCATGCGGCCCAAGGCCTCGAAGAGCGAAAGCAGATTCTCTATTTGCTCGGCCCGGTGGGTGGCGGCAAGTCATCGCTGGCGGAGCGGCTGAAGCAGCTCATGGAGCAGCAGCCCATTTATGCACTCAAATTCGACAATGAAATCAGTCCCGTCTTCGAAAGTCCCTTGGGCCTTTTCGATCCCGCCACGATGGGAGAAGAACTCGAACAGAAATTCAATATTCCACGTCGCCGTCTGACTGGATTGATGAGCCCCTGGTGCCTGAAGCGCCTGGATGAGGCTGGCGGTGATCTGTCCAAGTTCAGGGTCGTCAAGCTGATGCCCTCCCGCCTTCGTCAGGTGGCGATCGCCAAGACAGAACCTGGCGATGAGAACAATCAGGACATCTCCTCTCTTGTTGGCAAGGTCGACATCCGCAAACTGGAGACCCTGTCTCAGCACGATCCGGATGCCTACAGCTATTCGGGCGGCCTCAACCGCGCGAACCAGGGCATGCTCGAATTCGTCGAGATGTTCAAAGCGCCTATCAAGATGTTGCATCCCCTGCTCACAGCAACCCAGGAGGGCAACTATATCGGCACCGAGAATATTGGCGCCATTCCCTTCACTGGCACAATTCTGGCGCACTCGAACGAAGCCGAATGGAATGCCTTCAAGACGAACAAGAACAACGAGGCCTTTATCGACCGCATCTATCTGATCAAGGTTCCCTATTGCCTGCGCTTTTCTGAAGAGCAGCGCATCTACGAGAAGCTGATCAGCGGTTCGGAGTTGTCCCAGGCACCTTGCGCTCCAGCGACCCTGGAAATGCTCGCCCGTTTCTGTGTCATGACACGCTTGCGCGACCATGAGAATTCGAGCCAGTTTTCGAAGATGCGGGTCTATGACGGCGAAAGCCTGCGAGAGACAGACCCCAAGGCCAAAAGCCTTCAGGAATACAAGGATGTGGCAGGGCAGGACGAGGGCATGGATGGGGTCTCGACCCGCTTTGCTTTCAAAATCCTGGCATCGACGTTCAACTTCGACGCAGACGAACTGGCTGCCGACCCGGTTCACCTGATGTATGTCCTTGAACAGGCACTGCGTCGTGAGCAGGTCGGGGCAGAGCTCGAGAAGAAATATATCGAGTTCATCAAAGCCGAACTTGCGCCAAGGTACGCGGAATTCATCGGTCATGAAATCCAGAAGGCCTATCTGGAAAGCTACCACGATTACGGCCAGAACCTCTTCGACCGCTATGTGAACTACGCCGACGCCTGGATCGAAGATGTTGACTTCAAGGATCCAGACACCGGACAGTTGCTTGATCGGGATCTCCTGAACCAGGAGCTCACCAAGGTCGAGAAAGCTGCGGGAATTGCCAATCCAAAGGATTTCCGCAACGAGGTGGTCAAGTTCTGCCTCCGAGCGCGGGCTGCGAATGGTGGCAAGAATCCGAGCTGGACGAGCTATGAGAAGATCCGCGAGGTCATTGAAAAGCGCATGTTCAGCCAGGTTGAGGATCTCTTGCCGGTCATCAGCTTCGGTTCGAAGCGCGATAGCGAGACGGAAAAGAAGCACGCTGACTTTGTCGATCGCATGTGCTCGCGTGGATATACTGAACGGCAGGTGCGCCGGCTCGTTGAATGGTACATGCGCGTGAAGCAGTCGGCCTGAGGCCGGAGGATCATGGATGCACATCATTGATCGACGGCTGAACCCGAACGGCAAGAACCTGCCAAACAGGCAGCGCTTCATCCGGCGGGCTCGCAAGATCATCCGCGAAGCCGTGCGGGAGGCCAGTGCCTCCCGAGGAATCCGCGATGTCGATGGTGCGGGCGTCGTGGTGATACCCGGTACTGGGATCGACGAGCCCTTCTTTCACCTTGGCAATGACGGATACCGTGAACCGATCTTTCCGGGTAACAAGGAGTTCATCCAGGGAGACCACTTGGCCCGCCCTCCAGGAGGCGGCGGTGGCAGCGGAGGCTCAAAGGCAGGACAGGGAGAAAGCGAAGACGCATTCAAGATCGCCCTTTCAGCAGAAGAATTCCTCGAGTTTTTCCTCGAGGATCTGGAGTTGCCGGATCTTGAAAGACGCAAGCTGACACAGGTCGAGGCGGAAGGCCTCCGGCGCGCTGGCTATGCCTCGACTGGATCGCCGGCCAATCTCGCAATCGGTCGTACTATGCGCAATTCCTTGTCGCGCCGCATTGCGCTTAAGCGTCCGCGCAACGAGGAAATTGCAAAGATCGAAGAAGAGATTGCCGAAGCAAATGCTCGCGGCGACGAGACGGAGGTCCTGCGCCTGCGCAATGTGATCGAAGGGCTGCAGCGCCGATCACGCGCGATCGCCTATATCGATCCGATCGATATCCGTTACCGTCGCTTCGAGCAGAACCCTAAACCCATGGCGCAGGCCGTGATGTTCTGCCTTATGGACGTCTCCGCCTCCATGACAGAGCATATGAAGGATCTGGCGAAACGCTTCTACATGCTGCTCTTCGTCTTTCTCAACAAGCGCTACAAGAAAGTCGAGATCGTTTTCATCCGCCATACGGATGAGGCCAAGGAAGTTGACGAGCAAACCTTCTTCCATGGCACTGAGAGTGGCGGCACGCGGGTGTCGTCCGTCCTGCATGAAATGGTAAAAGTGGCCAAGGCGCGCTATTCGCCTGAGCAATGGAACATCTATGTCGCCCAGTCTTCAGATGGCGACAATGATCCGCGTGACAATGCGGAGGCAACGGGCGTGCTCACAGGTGAGATCCTGCCGATGTCGCAATATTTTGCCTATCTCGAAGTCAACGAGCCTGGCCATGGCAGTTCTGCATCCAGTCTCTGGCGTGCCTATGAAAAGCTCAACGAACCAAATCTCTCACAGCGCTCCGTGACCACTCGCGAAGAAATCTATCCGGTGTTCCGCGAATTGTTCAGCCGCAGTGAAGATGTGCGCAGGAGGACTGTTTGACCCAACCGCTGTTTACAGGCAACGACTGGTCATACGACACCATTCAGCGCATTCACGATGCAGTCTCAGAAATTGCACTCGGAGAGCTTGGCCTCGATATCTACCCGAACCAGATTGAGGTCATCACAACCGAGCAGATGCTTGATGCCTATGCCTCTACTGGTATGCCGATTTTCTACCAGCATTGGTCTTTCGGAAAGCACTTCAGCCAGCAGGAGCTGATGTATCGCAAGGGTATGATGGGTCTCGCCTATGAGATCGTCATCAATTCAAGCCCTTGCATCTCCTACATCATGGAAGACAATACAGCGACGATGCAGACGCTCGTCATCGCACACGCGGCCTTCGGTCACAATCACTTCTTCAAGAACAACCACACATTCAAGGATCTGACTGACGCCTCCGGCATCCTTGACTATCTGAAATTTGCCAAGGCGTTCATCGCAAGTTGTGAAGAGCAATATGGCGAGGCCGCGGTGGAGCGGCTGATCGATGCCGCTCATGCCCTGCAGAGCCATGGCGTGCATCGCTCGCCGCGGCGCCGGAATGACCTCAAGGCAGAAGCGGAAAAGCAAAAGGATCGCCGCATCTACGAAGCGCAGATGTATAACGAGCTATGGCGCACCTTGCCGACAGGCACTGGTCGTGAGGCTGGCGAGCTTGCGCGCTCGGCGGCGTCCGGCCGGCTTGGGCTTCCGGAGGAGAACATCCTGTTCTTCCTCGAACGGAATGCGCCAAAACTTGCCTCTTGGCAGCGGGAAGTTCTGCGCATCGTCCGCCTGGTAGGTCAATATCTCTATCCGCAGCGACTTACCAAGGTCATGAACGAGGGTACGGCGACCTATGTTCACTATCGCATCATGAACCGGCTGCATGAAAAGGGCCTGATTGAAGACGGTTCTTTCTTCGAGTTCCTCTCTTCGCATACGAATGTGGTCGCGCAGCCCGGCTTTGATCATCCCGGTTATTCGGGCTTCAATCCCTATGCACTTGGCTTCACCATGATGCGGGATATAGAGCGAATTTGCTTGAAGCCGACTGATGAAGACAGGGAGTGGGCCCCCGATATTGCCGGCTGTGGCGATCCCATGAATGCGCTCAAGGATATCTGGGCCAATTATCGCGATGACAGTTTTATCGCCCAGTACCTCTCACCGACAGTGATGCGTGAGATGCGGATGTTTGCCATAGAGGACGATCCGGAGAAGCCTGACCTCCTGGTCAGCGGCATTCACGACGAGCGCGGCTACCGCCGTGTGAGGCGCAGCCTCGCAAGACGGTACGACGCCTCTCATAGCGACCCAATGATAGAAGTCACATATGTGGACCTGCTCGGGGATCGCCGCCTGGTCCTTGAACACAAGGTCATCGGTGGCCGTCTACTCTCGGCAACTTCCGCTCGGCGGGTACTCCAGCACATTGCCGACCTCTGGGGCTACGAAGCTGAACTGAAAGAGGTCAGTTCCACCAATGGCCAGCTTCTCGTCGATCATCATGCAAGGCCCTCTATTGGCGCCTTCGCTCACTAGTCTCGACTGACAGGCAGATCACCAAGGTCGGCAAGATCCTGCAAGGACTGCAACTGGCCGAACATTCGTTGCGCGTCTTCCGGCGAGAGGGCGTCCTCGACACAGTCGGAAAATTTCATCCAAAGGGCATCCGTGCTCGGAGGCCGATCTGCGTGGCCCATGGGGACACGGAGGGCCAGCTCGCGTTCGACACCACCTCGCAAGAAGACCCTGATACAGTCGCGGGGCTTCTCGCCCTGTGGCGGCTCGTCGAGATAGACACGCTCGACACGCCGAAGCAGGTCACGAACCTCGGGCTGCTGAACGAAGTCATCGGTGAATTCCGCTCGCGTCACACGCCCCGTCAATATCGGCGCTGCCATGGCGAACTCCATGCTGAATTTCGCATCAAGGCCCGTGTGAGGATCGGTGTGCACGAGGTTGGCAT
>CAISZN010000245.1 GCA_903889985.1 uncultured Hyphomicrobiales bacterium
AACATCACCGTGAAGCGCGATGCGGCCGCCGATGCCAAGGACTTCGATGGCAAGTCCGGCAAGTATGACGCCTATTTTTCGAGCAATCCTGGCGAGGGCGACTGAGCCCTCATCATCAGCTATGATCGAGGCCCGGTGCCCCACCGGGCCTTTTGCATGTCCGGGGTTCCGTGATCGCGGCAACGGGCCAACGTCCGCTTTCAGCGAGACTTTGGGGCTTTTAGGGAAATACGCTGGATCGACGGCCGATAAAATTTACCGTCTCGGGCACGGTTGTTGCAGTTTTGCACCGAGCCTTTGATTCCTGCAGTTTTTTGTGATATACAATCTATTAACAGTCGAGCAACCCCATCATCCGCAAGTCTGCGGAAGCGTGTCTTCTAAGTCACTCTGCCGGTACCCGGTGAATTTAGCCTGGCGTTGCCCCGCCGGCGCCCGGTCGTGCCGCTTTGTAGTGCCCAACATCGACTGAGAGTTCCGGCTGGGTCGCCGTGAGGCGTCCTGGGCTCGGCCTGTCTCGGACCTCCGTCCGGGAGCTTCATGCCCCGTCTCCAACCCGGGGCGACACAGGAGTGCCAGTATATGTCTTCGACAAGAAAAGCGTCCCGCACTTCCGCGCGCAGCTCTTCCAAGGCGCGCAGCTCCAAAGCCAAGACCAGTTCGGGCCGTACCCAAAAAGAAAAGACCAAATCGAAGACTGCTGCATCTGCCGCCAAGACCTCGAGCGTGAAGAAGTCCGCTCCCGCAAACAGCAAGGCTCCTGCGAAGGCGCCTGCCAAGGCCCCGGCAAAAGCGAGCAGCAAGACCGCCAGCACAACCCGCGCCGCTGCAAAGGCCGCGTCTGCGAAGGCATCGGCCTCCGTGAAGAGCGCCAAGACAGAAGCCAAGGTCGAGAAGGCGAAGGCCCCGGCTGCGAAGGCCAAGGTTGACGTCAAGGCGACCGCTGCAAAGGCCGCCGTCAAGAAGACGGACAAGAAGGCCGAACCTGCCAAGACTGTTAAGAAGGTCGTGGCAAAGGTTGAGAAGGCCTCTGAAAAGAAACTCGACAAAAAGGTCGAGGCCAAGGTGGAAACGAAGCAGAAGGCTGCCCCCGTGCAGCCGGAGAAGAAAGCAATTTCGACTCCTGCGACCAAGGTGGCGCCGACCCAGACCGTCGCGCCCGCGCCGGCCAGGGAGGCGTCGTCCTCCGCAGGTGTTCAATCCGCCCCGGCTGCCAAGCCGGCGATGAAAACACCAGAAGCGAACGTTGAGCCTGTGACGCAAAAGAAAGTTCAGCAGCAAGCCCCCGCCCCCACGATCGCTCCGGCAGCTCCCGCCGCCCAGCCCGTGATGGCAAGTGCCGATAAATCCGTTGCCACAAAGCCCGTGGCCGCGAAGCCTGCCCCTGTCGCGGCGCCAGCGCCCGCCAAGGCTCCTGAGACCAAGTCGGCGGCGCCCAAGCCCGGCGCTCATCGCACCGGATTCAAGGCGAACGAATTCATCGTCTATCCGGCCCACGGCGTTGGCCAGATCCTCGCCATCGAGGAACAGGAAGTCGCCGGCTTCAAGCTGGAGCTTTTTGTCATCAGCTTCGCCAAGGACAAGATGACGCTGAAGGTTCCGCTGCCGAAAGTGATCAGCGGCGCCATCCGCAAGCTGGCGGACAGCGATACCGTCCGCAAGGCACTCGACACCCTCACTGGCCGCGCCCGTATCAAGCGCACCATGTGGTCGCGTCGCGCGCAGGAATATGAGGCCAAGATCAATTCGGGTGATCTGAGCGCCATCGCGGAAGTGGTGCGCGATCTCTATCGCTCCGAGGCCCAGCCTGAGCAGTCCTATTCCGAGCGGCAGCTCTATGAGAGCGCGCTTGACCGCATGTCCCGCGAGATCGCGGCCGTGCAGAAACTGACCGAGACCGAGGCGCTGAAGCTCATCGAAGCCCAGCTCCAGAAGGGTCCCAAGCGCGGCAGCAAGACCGACGTGGTGGATGTGGCCGATGCCGATGCTGATCCCGATGGGGATGGCGACATCGAGCAGGCAGCCTGATTATCTGCTGAGGGCTGAAGATCAAAGGGCCACCCTCATCGGGGTGGCCCTTTTTCTTTGGTCGGTCACCTCATGCAGTCAGGGACCGGATGCGACACTTTCGAAAGGTCAGGCCAAGAGGCCGGTCGATTCCTTCGGATGCTTCTGGTTGAGCACCTTCCGCAGTTTTTCCAGCGCTCCGTTCTCGATCTGCCGGACGCGCTCTTTTGAAATGCCAAGCTTCGCGCCGAGTGATTCAAGCGTGGCAGCATCTTCCGCAAGCCGACGTTCGCGCAGGATTCGCAATTCGCGTTCGTTGAGAACGGTCATCGCATCCCGCAACCAATCAAGGCGACGGTCGGTATCGATGCTGTCTCCGACGAGTTCGTCGGGAAGCGGCTTGTCGTCGACCAGGAAGTCGACGCGCTCGGCGGGCGCACTCATGTCCGCGTTCGTCAACGGGGCGTTGAGGGATATGTCCGAGCCGGACAGCCGCATGTCCATGAGCTCCACATCTGCGGGTGAAACCCCAATGGCGCCGGCGATTTCGGCGAAAGCGCTGCTGTTGTCGTGCTTGCCTTCACGCGCGAGTTTCGCACGCAGGCGGCGCAGGTTGAAGAACAGCGCCTTCTGCGTGGAACTCGTGCCACCACGCACAATGGACCAGTTGCGCAGGATATAGTCCTGCATGGAGGCGCGGATCCACCAGGTCGCATAGGTTGAAAACCGCACCTCGCGATCAGGCTCGAAACGCGCCGCGGCTTCAAGCAGGCCAACATGTCCTTCCTGGATCAGATCCGTGACCGGTAGCCCGTAATGGCGAAAGCGCGTCGCCATGGCGATCACGAGGCGCATATGCGCATGTGCGAGGCGATGTAGCGCTTGTTCGTCATGCTGATCGCGCCAACGTTCCGCGAGCGACCTTTCCTCGGAGCGTTCCAGATATGGCGCCGCCATCGCGGCTCGGATGAATTGCCGATCAAGTCCCGCCAATTGTGCCATGCCAGTTCTCCTGAGCTGGACTGATTACGAATGCAAGGCAATCCGGATCAGTGCAGGCCAGGGTCCTTGGCTTGGATGAGGCTATTCGACAACGAGCTTGTAGCGCTGGCCGCTTTTCAACGGGCCCGCGCGATCAAGGCCATTGAGCATCAGGAAATATTCCAGCGGACGATCAGCCAGCGGCGAACGTGCCGAGACAGTTTCGGCCGTGTCGCCGTCGCTGGCCGTGACGAGCGAGACATGCAGCGGCCGCAGCCGCGGCACTTCCTCGGTGGCGAGACGACGGAAACTCTCGATCGCCGTCTGGAATCGACGGTCGGT
Source organism: uncultured Hyphomicrobiales bacterium (assembly GCA_903889985.1). Taxonomy (GTDB): domain Bacteria; phylum Pseudomonadota; class Alphaproteobacteria; order Rhizobiales; family Beijerinckiaceae; genus Terripilifer. Next base: position 3,331 of record CAISZN010000245.1, read on the forward strand.
CTCGTCATCAAGATTGCGGGTCGCGAAGATGATGCGATAGACGTCGGTGCCCAGACGCAGGGCTGCAAGACGGAATCGCCATTCACCGCTGCGGGCGGTCGCCGTCGCGGCGGGAAGGCCATTGACCGTCAGCGTGCGAACAGAGGCTTGCTGCAGGCCCTCGATCCAGCCCGAGTTGAGATAGGCCTCGAGCGGCGTATCTCCTGACACGCTGACGCTGTCGAGGCGCATGGCCTCGGCACCACCGCGTGCAATCCCCAGCACCGCCTGGGACGTATTCTCCAGCACGAAGCCATCGGGCGCGGTAATCGCAAAGCCGAGGCGCGGGTGCGAGAACTGGCGACCACGAATGACACCCTCGGTGGGATTGTCGCCGAATTCGATTCCGTCGATGGCGCTGAGATAATCTTCCCGCCCGGCCTCGCCGATGCCTGGCGCACCGATCTGTCGGGCCACCGAAATCGCCCGTGCGATGCGCTCGGGCGTCGAGGGATGCGACGACATGACGTCGCCGCGCTCTGAGGGGCGCTGCCCGAAAAGCGTTGCCCGCAGGACTGTGGAACGACCCAGGGATGTCAGGAAGCGCGAGGCGCCATAGGGGTCGAACCCGGCCCTCGCGATGGTCTTGACGCCGATCTGGTCGGCATCGAATTCCTGCTGGCGGGAAAAGCTCGCCAGCGACGCGGTTCCCAGCGCCTGCACCTGCTCGCCGCGCTCGTGGCTCTGCAGCACATTGCTGACCTTGCTCAGCAGCAGCTGCTGCTTCTCATGCTCCTCGCGCTGCGAGGCATGGCCGGCGGTCACATGGCCGATCTCATGGGCCATGACCGCGGCAATTTCCGAACTGTCGTTGGCCAGCGCCAGCAGTCCACGCGTGACATAGAGGTTGCCGGTTGGCAGGGCAAAGGCATTCACCAGCGGCGTATTGAGCAGGGTGACCTTGTAGGCCTCGCCGGGCTTGTCGCTGGCCGCCGCCAGCTTCGACAGGATGGCGTTGAGGTGGCGCTCTGCCGCTGGCCAGCGATATTCACCGCCAAACATTTCGACGAGCCGAAGATGCTCCGCCATCTGGGGCGTTTCGACACCCGTGGTGCGGGGTGCTTCCGCCGGGATGGTCGGCACTGCGAGGCTGGAAGGGCCGCGCCGGCCCTGGGTGTCAAAATCCGCACAGCCGGCAAGCATCGTCAACGCGGCGAGCCCGATTAGCACCGCCAGCCTGCGACCCATCCACTGCCCTGTTTCGAACCCGAACCGCATAACCCCATCCGTCACGGCGAACCCGCCTCTATCGCCGTGTCTCACGACCAGAATATGGCGATCTGGTTACCTCTTCGTCGAGAAGACCCAGAGCGGCCGCATTGTCCAGATCAACCTGTGGCCCATAGCGTAGATCGAGCAGGCCACGCACCTGCACAAGGTGCCCCTGAAAAAAAGCCGGCGGGCGCCCGGCGGCCTGAAGGGCATTGAGGAGTGGCCGCCGCAGGCTCACGGCAAAATCGACGGAATGAACCGGCCCGAAATTCAGGAAGGTCGCAAAACCCGCGTCGTTGACGGACTGGACCCGGCCTTCGACCAGCACCTGCTCGCCGCTGCGCCCCGCAAATGCGGTCCGGTCGGAGGCCTGGAGCGGGCGAAACCGCGGATCAGACCAGAGCCCCAGCCCCTGGCGCCGGGCAGCGCGTTCCAGCGCCAGCAGATCGGTGAGGCACGAGGGGTCGCCCGCCTCGATACGCACGCGCGCAAGCCCTGCATCGACCAGCGCGGCAGAAACGAGGAGCGGCTCGCGGCGTCCGGGGGCTGGGGCGTGGACATGAGCCTCAATGCGGCCCCAGCGGTCAGGCTGGGTAGCCAGCAGACGAACCGTGAGCGGAAGTCCTCCCAACCACCCCGCCAGCCGGTCCCGCGCCCCTGCGGCGGCCTTGCCGTCATCCTGAGGGGCGTCCACACCCCACAGACGAATGCGGGTGCCCGTGTCGAGCAAGGCCTCCAGCCGCTCGTCGAGGTCCACCAGTTTAGCTTGATTGCCCGACGGCTCCGGGCAGGCCCCAAAAGCAAATACGGCGCTCGAAACGAGCGCCGTCAGAGCGAGTGGAAGAGCGCGGCCAGTTTGGCGACGCCCTCCTGCGGTCACTTGCCGCGATTGGCGATCAGGTCGTCGACGACGCCCGGATCGGCCAGCGTCGAGGTATCGCCCAGCGCGCCGAATTCATTCTCGGCGATCTTGCGCAGGATGCGGCGCATGATCTTGCCGGACCGGGTCTTGGGCAGGCCCGGTGCGAACTGGATGATATCGGGAGAGGCGATCGGGCCGATCTCCTTGCGCACCCAGTTGACGAGTTCCTTGCGCAGGTCCTCGGTGGCTGTCTCGCCGGCCATCAGGGTGACATAGGCGTAGATGCCCTGTCCCTTGATGTCGTGTGGATAGCCAACGACGGCAGCTTCGGACACTTTCGGATGCGCCACCAAGGCGCTCTCGACTTCCGCCGTGCCCATGCGGTGACCGGAGACGTTGATGACGTCATCAACGCGCCCCGTGATCCAGTAGTAGCCATCCTCATCGCGACGGCAGCCGTCGCCGGTGAAATAGGTGCCAGGATAGGTCGAGAAATAGGTCTGCACGAAACGCTCGTGATCGCCATAGACCGTGCGCATCTGGCCCGGCCATGAATCGACCAGCACCAGATTGCCTTCGCAGGCGCCATCAAGCGTCTTGCCTTCCGCATCGACGATCTGTGGCTGCACACCAAAGAAGGGACGCGTGGCGGAGCCCGGCTTCAGCGCCGTCGCCCCCGGCAGAGGCGTGATCAGAATGCCGCCCGTCTCGGTCTGCCACCA
>CAISZN010000246.1 GCA_903889985.1 uncultured Hyphomicrobiales bacterium
CTCCAGATGAGGTGGCGCGTCCCCTGCGGGTGGGCCAGATTGAGGCAGCAATCGTGCAGCGCCCGTCGCAGCGCCTGCTTTCCATCGATCAGTGGCCAAAAGTCCGCACGGAAATGAAGACGATTCCCGAGATCACAGCTGTCTCCCCGACGGCTTCGGGTTCGGCACTCGCTGTGCGTGGCGATGCAACCCGCTCCATAACGCTGACCGGCATGGAGCCGGAAGCCTATTATCAGATCGTGCGTATCCCCGATTACATTATTTCAGGCACAGCCTTGGTTGGCTCTGACGACATCGTCATAGGCACCGAACTGGCGAAGGATCTGGGGGTCAGCCTGCGTGACAAGATCAATGTGCAGGCCGGCGTTTTGGGCGCAAGCCGAGTTCTGACTGTTGTCGGCATTTTTGACATGGGCAACAAGGGCACTAATCAGCGTAGTACTTTTGTCGCGCTGCGCACGGCCCAGTCGCTGCTCAATCTGGTTGGTGGTGTGACGACGATCGACCTCACGGTCGCGGATATCTATGCCGCTGAGGATATTGCAAGCATCATACGCACGTCACTGCCGGTTCAGGCAGACAGCTGGATCAAGACTAATGCGCAATTTTTCACAGCTGTTCAGGCCCAGCAGAATTCGAATCTGATCATTCGTCTCTTCGTTGGCCTTTCCGTTGCGTTCGGTATCGCTGCTGTCCTCGTTGTATCCGTGATTCAGCGCTCGAGGGATATTGGCATCCTGCGTGCCATGGGGACGACGCGCGGGCAGATCCTGCGTGTATTCCTGCTGCAGGGCGCTTTGCTCGGGGCGCTCGGATCGTTCTTCGGTTCAGCTGCCGGGGCGGGGTCACTTGTGCTTTGGCATGCGCTGGCTCGTCAGGCTGACGGCACCGAGCTTTTCCCGATCGTTTTGGACCCCCAGCTCTTTTACGTCGCAACCCTCCTAGCAACTCTTACCGGGCTTGTTGCAGCCATCGCACCTGCGGTTCGCGCGGCAAAGCTCGATCCCGTGGTGGCCATCCGTGCCTGACAATGTCCTGCGCCTCGAGGGCTTGAGCAAGTCCTACAATGTCGGCACTGAGATCGAGACAGAGGTGCTTCATGGCATCGATCTCTCGGTCAACAAGGGCGAGTTCGTGGCCATTATTGGTCCGTCCGGATCTGGCAAGAGTACGCTGCTCAATATCATCGGCTTGCTCGATCGCCCGACGTCCGGAAAAATCTCGATTACTGGCCACGACACGCGCGATCTCAGCGATGCGAGCCTCACCGCCCTGCGCGGCAAATCCATCGGCTTTGTCTTCCAATATCACTGCCTCATCACCGCTTTTACCGCGCATGAGAATGTGATGATGCCCTTGCTTGCACAAAATGAATGGCCCAGTGTCAAGATCGCCCGCCGCGCCGACGAGCTACTCGATCAGGTGGGGCTGCACCGATGGCGTGATAATCTGGCCGGCAATATTTCAGGTGGCCAGCAACAGCGCGTTGCCATCGCGCGTGCACTTGCCCTGAACCCAGCCATGGTCCTGGCTGATGAACCGACCGGCAATCTCGATACAAAGTCAGCAGATTCCGTTTTCAAGCTGATGCGGGAGGTCAATGTCAAAGAGGGGACGACATTCCTCATTGTCACCCATAACCTTGAACTTGCTGACCGCTGCGATCGAATCGTCGAGGTGATCGATGGTCGCCTGAGCGCTGGAACGAGGACCAGCCTCAGGTCTTCTGCGGATGGTAGCCAAGGGCCTGTGCTGCCAAAAGACCCATCAGCAGGCCTGCCAGCTGCGCGAGAATGAAAGCCACGATGCCTGATGGCGCGATGCCAGAGAATGTGTCTGTGAAGGAACGTGCAATTGTGACGGCAGGATTTGCAAAGGACGTCGAGGCGGTGAACCAGTAGGCTGCTGTAATATACAGCCCGACCGCATAGGGTACTGCCTGCCGCGCATGGGTCACGCAGCCAAGGATCGTCACGATGAGTCCGAACGTCGCGACAGCTTCGGCAATCCATTGTCCACTGCCGGTTCGCACGTGTGTCGAGACCTGCAAAACCGGCAGGTCGAACATCAGGTGGGCAGCGAAGACCCCCAGAACGGCGCCGCAAAGCTGGGCGAGGGCATAAGGCGCGAGCTCCGACCAGTTCATCTCCTTGCGCAGGCATGCGGCGAGCGATACGAGCGGATTCATGTGGGCGCCCGAGACGGCGCCAAGCGTTAAGATGAGAACCACCAATATGGCGCCTGTTGGAATCGTGTTCCCCAGCAGGGCAACCGCGACGTTTCCACCTGAGAGCTTGGCGCCCATGATGCCGGAGCCGACAACGGTTGCCAGCAACAGACAGCTGCCAAGAGCTTCAGCAAATGTGCGGCGCAGGATTGGCTGGCTCATCCTTGTGCCTTGATGCTGGCACCTTCCAGGTCGCCAATGGCGCGCAGTTTCCCCTTCAGTGTGAGAGCGTCGAGGCTTTTGACCGGCAGTGCGATGAAGGCCGAGATCCGGCTCTTCATGTAACGGAAAGCGTCGTTGAAGGCGCGCTCCTTGTCGATCTCCGCGCCCTCGACAGCTGCGGGGTCCTCGATGCCCCAATGAGCCGTCATGGGATGTCCGGGCCATATTGGGCAGGTCTCACCTGCGGCGCTGTCGCAAACGGTGAAGATGAAGTCCATCTGCGGTGCATCCGGACCCGAGAATTCCTCCCAGCCCTTCGAGCGGTAGCCATCATCGGGATAGCCGAAGGCCTGCAATGTCTTCAGGGCAATGGGATTGACTACGCCTTTGGGTTGACTGCCGGCTGAGTAAGCACGGAAGCGGCCTGCACCGTCCTTGCGCAGGATGCCCTCGGCCAGAACGGAGCGGGCCGTATTCCCCGTGCAAAGGAAGAGGACGTTGAAGATGCGCTCGCTCATTTGCATGTAGCCCCTTTTTCACAGCAGGAAATGTCGTTGAAGACCGGCGCGCAAATGTCGGGGCGACCTTCGCAGCAGTCCTTCAGCAGGAAGGAAGCGAGCTCGCCAATGCGCACGAGGTTGGCGCGGTAGATGATCGAGCGGCTCTGGCGCTGGCCCTCAATGAGGCC
>CAISZN010000247.1 GCA_903889985.1 uncultured Hyphomicrobiales bacterium
AGGGCGACCATTCCTGCGCCACGACGGTGCCCGAGGTCTGCCACACCGTGTTGATCTGGCCATCGCCCTGGATTTCACCGATCAGCACCGGCTTGGTGATGTGATGGTTCGGCATCATGCTCGAGTAGCCGCCGGTCAGGTTGGGAACCGAGACACCGATGAGGGCGTCGATGACCTTGTCCGGATCAGTGGTGCCGGCCTTTTCAAGAGCCTTGATCCACATGTTGAAGCCGATCACATGGGCTTCCATCGGATCGTTGGTCACGCGCTTCGGGTTCTTGGTATAGGCCTTCCACTTGGCGATGAATTCCTTGTTGGAAGGATTGTCGATCGACTGGAAGTAGTTCCAGGCAGCCAGATGGCCAACGAGCGGCTTGGTGTCGATGCCGGCGAGTTCTTCCTCACCCACCGAGAAGGCCACGACCGGGATGTCGGTTGCCTTGATGCCAGCGTTGCCGAGTTCCTTGTAGAAGGGCACGTTGGCGTCGCCGTTGATGGTCGAGACCACGGCGGTCTTCTTGCCGGCCGCGCCGAACTTCTTGATGTCGGCCACGATCGTCTGCCAGTCGGAATGACCGAACGGCGTATAGTTGATCATGATGTCTTCGTCCTTGACGCCCTTGGCTTTCAAGTAGGCTTCAAGGATCTTGTTGGTGGTGCGCGGATAGACGTAGTCAGTGCCCGCGAGGACCCAACGCTTCACCGAGCCGCCTTCGGCGCTCATCAGGTAGTCAACGGCGGGGATGGCCTGCTGGTTGGGAGCAGCACCCGTGTAGAACACGTTGCGCTGGGACTCTTCACCTTCGTATTGCACGGGATAGAAGAGGATCGAATTCAGCTCTTCGAAAACCGGGAGAACGGACTTGCGGGACACCGAGGTCCAGCAACCGAACACGGCCGAGACCTTGTCCTTCGAAATCAATTCACGAGCCTTTTCAGCGAACAGCGGCCAGTTGGAGGCCGGGTCGACGACGACCGCCTCAAGCTTCTTGCCGAGAACGCCACCCCTCTTGTTCTGCTCGTCGATGAGCATGAGCATGACGTCCTTCAGCGTGGTCTCGCTGATGGCCATGGTGCCCGAGAGGGAGTGGAGGATGCCGACCTTGATGGTATCTTCGGCGGCGCGAACCCCAAATGAGCCTAGCGCAATGGTGCCGGCGAGGACTGCGCCGGACGCGCGCAAAATGGTACGTCTCGTAAATGACATGGAATTCCCCTCTCAGTGGACGCCTTCTGGTAATGGCGGGTCGCACGAGGCGACTGGAGAGGGGAAAAGCAACTGATGTGCCACGCGCGGTTTGGGCGGGGACTCTCCTAAATTTTGCTTATGACCGCGAAGCTTGGTGGCTGAGTCTCCTCATGGACGTTCCATGCTTGCAGGCTCCTTTGGCAGGCGGGGTAGGGTTTGATTAAAAATAAGGCACGCATGTGCCATTCTCCCAACGTGCGGGCTTTCCTTCAGTCGGGCAGCAGCCTAATTTGAAGGCAAGAAGTCTGTCGGGGGGAAATCATGCGCCGTCTTGGTCAGGTTGCGGGCCTCATGGCCCTGTTTGTTGTGTCAGTCGTTACATTTATGCAGACCCCTGCGCGGGCAGGCGAAATCGAGATCCGCCGCAAGGTGGAATATGCCCGTCATGACGGCGTGACGCTTCTGGGCGATCTTTATGCACCTAAGGAAGCGGGCAAATATCCGGCAGTCATTGCTGTTCATGGAGGCGGCTGGCAGCAGGGATCGGCAGATGCCTACAAGTTTCTCGGGCCCTGGCTGGCCGAGCGCGGCTATGTGGTCCTCGCGGTGACCTATCGGTTCTCGAAGCCGGGCACAAAAATGTTTCCGGAATCCGTGAACGACGTGCGCGCTGCGATTCAGTTCCTGCGGGCTCATGCTGCCGAAATGAAGGCCGATCCGGACCGCATCGGCCTGATGGGCGATTCAGCCGGCGCCCATCTCGTCGCGCTGGTGGGCCTGGCCGGCGACAGCCCGACCTTTTCGGTCGCCTATCGGGACGATCCCAATGCCAGCGTCAGCGCCAGGGTCAAGGCTGTGGTGGCGGCCTATGGGATCTATGACATGGCCCAGCAGTGGAACCACGACGTGCTGAACCGGCCGGGTGACAACATCGTCGAGAAATATCTTGGGGTCGCGCCGGCGGACGACCGCAAGCTCTATTTCGACGCCTCGCCGATGAGCTACACGACGAAGGCCAACAAGGCGGTTTCCTTCCTCCTTGCCAATGGCACCGAGGACGATGTGGTGGACCGCCTGCAGACGGATTCCTTCTTCCTTGCCCTCAAGCAGTCGGGCAACTACGTCCGCCGATTCGTCATGCAGGGGCAGGGCCATTACTGGTTGACCGATCCTATCGACGAGCCGGGCAGCGTCTCCGGATACTTTGCGCCGAGGTTGTTGCGCTTCCTCGCGGACAGGCTGTGACGAAACTGCGCGGTTCGGGCGATTGACGCGACGCCATCGGCTGGGTCATCTAGCCGGGAAGCCGGGACTTACCGGAAGCGGAAGCAAGATTCCGAGGGAGTGAGAATGCCTGAGATTTTCGTGGCCGAGAGCGGCCAGCTCAAGAATGGCGACCGCCGCATCGTCAAGACGGTGAGCGGCGAGGTCGGCGTGTTCAAGCATGACGATGCCTTCTATGCCTATTCGAACACCTGCGCCCATTCGGGTGGTCCCGCCTGCGAGGGCGTGATGATCCCGCAGGTGGTCGACATCATCGCCGAGGACAAGACCTATCAGGGCCAGACCTTCGACGAGAGCCGCATGCACTTCGTCTGCCCCTGGCACGGCTGGGAATATGACCTGAAGACGGGCGTCAGCATCGGCGATCCGCGCCTGAAACTGCGTCGCTACGAAGTCGTCCAGCGCGACGGCGCGATCTACGTCATCGCCTGAGCGGGAGGACCCCACATGACCAACCAGACGCCGGGCAATGAAGTCCGAGACCTCCGCTTCGACGAGTTCTCCTCCTCCGAGTCGCTGCGCCGTGCTTCCGAGCAGGCGCACAAGCGCAACTACAAGGACTTCCTGATCGTCGACGTGGACGCTCATCACTATGAGAGCGAGCACTACGCCGAGATCTTCCAGTACATCGAGAACCCGGTGATCCGCCGGCAGGCGCTCGAGTCCTCCGCGCGCGGTGGCCGCTCCAGCATGCTGGGTGGCTCGGTCGGCTATCAGGACATTGGCGGACGCATCACGCGCCACTGGCTGCGCAAGCACGAGAAGGTCGAGGACAAGTCCAAGCACAAGGACATCACCACGACGCTGCGCTGGATGGACGCCATGGGCGTCGACTATGCCTGCCTCTTCCCGACCCCGATGCTGTTCCTTGGCACCCATCCGCAGGTCGAGGTCGAGGTCGCCATGGCGCGCGCCTATAACCGCTGGCTCTGCGAGCGGGTGCTGGCCCATGAGAAGCGCATCATCTCGATGCTCTACCTGCCCTTCAACGATCCGGAAGCCACCTACCAGATGGTCAAGGATTTCGGCGACAAGAAGGGCGTGGTCGGCTTCATGGTCACCGCACCGCGCTACAAGCCGGTGCATGACAACGCCTACATGAAGACCTATCGGCTGCTGGAAGAAATGGGCAAGCCGATCTCCTTCCACGCGGCCTACAACTGGAACGACCAGTCCCTGTCGCTCACCAACCGCTTCATCGCCGTGCATGCGCTGGGCTTCATGTGGTTCAACATGGTCCACATGACCAACTGGGTCGTGAACGGCATCCCCGAGCGCTTCCCCAAGCTGAAGGTGATGTGGATCGAGAGCGGCCTCACATGGGCCTACAGCCTGATGCAGCGCCTCGACCATTCCTACAAGATGCGCACGTCGGATTGTCCCTCGCTGAAGCGCAAGCCCAGCGAATACATGCAGGAGATGTATTTCTCCTCGCAGCCCATGGAAATGCCGGATGATCCCTCGATCCTCGAAGCCACCTTCAAGATGATCAAGGCGGAAACCCAGCTCGTCTGGTCGTCCGATTATCCGCACTGGGACTTCGACCTGCCGGGCGTGATCTATGACCTGCCCTTCCTCAGCGAGAAGTCCAAGCACAACATCCTCGGCGGTAACGCGGCCAAGCTGTTTGGCCTTGATCCGACGCCGGTGAAGAACATTCCCATCGTGACGTGAGAGCGCGCAAACCCTCCCCCCTTGCGGGGAGGGTTTGAGCTTATAGCGCGAAGGCAGCGCCGAAGGGCAGGAAGCCGATGGCCTCCCCCATGGCGACAGGCGCCTCGCCCGGTGCCAGCACCGCCAGGCCATCCGCCCCGATGAGTGGCTTCAGCCGTGCGCTGCCACCGCGTCCCAAACGATCGATGATCGGCATTCCCGTCGCGGTCCGCCCGATAATACGCGCAGGGACGAACTCCGTACGCTCGCGCGCCCGTGGCCCTGCAAATCCTGCAGCGGCAGGCAGCGGCGCGAAGGGAGCGACCGGAAGCCCGAGGGAACGCTCCAGCTGGGGCCGCACGAAAAGCAGCCCGGCCACCAGCGCGGCGAAGGGATTGCCCGGCAGGATCGAGACGGCGGCACCGCCGATTTCGCCATAGGTGAAGGGCTTGCCGGGGCGGATGGCGACCTTGGCCATGTGGATGCGCCCGCCTGCCTCGATGAGGCTGCCGGCGATGTGATCCTCGTCACCTACGGAGGCGCCACCTGTCGTGACGATGAGATCGAAGCGGTTTGCCGCATCCGCGAAAAAGGCACGGATCAGCGTCCGGTCATCCGGCAGCACGCCGAAATCCTCGATGCTCACCGAGGGGCGTTCGAGCGCGGCCGCGAGCATGGGGCGGTTGCTGTCGAAGATCTGGCCGGGCCGCAGTTGGCCTCCCGAGCTGACAAGTTCGTCACCGGTCGAGACCAGGGCGATGCGCAGGCGGCGCAGCACGTCGAGGTGGGACAGGCCGACCGCGGCCGCAAGGCCCACGTGGCGTGCATCGAGGATGGTCCCGGCGGGCACGAGCTGCTCGTCCAGCGCCACGTCCTCGCCGGCATGGCGAATATTGTCACCGCTGCGCAGGGAGGCGCGCAGCTGGATACGGTCGCCATCCAGCGGCGCAACGTTTTCCTGCATCACCACCGCATCGGTTCCCGGCGGAATGGGCGCGCCGGTGAAGATGCGCATGGCCTCACCGGGATTGAGCGCGCGCGGCGGCATGTGGCCTGCCGCGACACGGCCGATGAGCCGGTAGGTGTCGCGACCGTCCTGGAGATGGAGGGCATATCCATCCATGGCGGAATGGTCGAAGACCGGCAGGGGACGCGGGCTGGTGAGAGCCCGTGCGAGCAGGCGCCCACGGGCTTCGCTCAAGGGCGTTTGCTCACACCCCTCGATCGGCCGAGCTGTGGCCACGATGGCTGCGCGGGCGGCGTCGATGGTGAGAAGGGGAGCGCCACCCTCCGTGCGGGACGAATTGCTGACCATGGGGATTTCTACACCCGCCTCGGGCGGTTGCGAAGTCGCTCAGCTCAATGCCCGTCGACCAGATAGCTGCGCGGAATGTCGAGCAACCAGTTGAGGCCGTCAGGCGCGTAGTCGAGCTTCACCTCACCCTCGAGCGCATCGGAGGCGAGCCTTTCGAGGACGACCTGTCCGAAGCCGCGCACCTCAGGCGGGTTCACCGGCGGTCCACCGCTCTCGTTCCAGCCAAGCTGGAAGCGTCCGTCGGTGAGTGCCCAGGATATTGTCACGCGTCCGTCGGGCGTCGAGAGCGCGCCATGCTTTGATGCATTGGTGGCGAGTTCGTGCAGCGCCAGCCCGATGTTCTGCGCCGCCTTGGGATCGACCATGACATCGGGGCCTGAATAGGAGGCCCGGTTTACGCCTTCGGCGACAAAATTTTGCAGCTGGCGCTCGGCAAGTTCGCGCATGGTGACGCCGCGCCAGTCACGCTGCAGCAGCAGGTCGTGCGAATGCGACAGGCCCTGCAGCCGCTGGGTGAAGCGCGTGGTGAAATCCGGCACGGAGGTTGCGCTACGCGCGGTCTGTCCTGCCATGGACAGGATGATGGCGAGCAGGTTCTTTGAGCGATGGGCCAGCTCGCGCATGATGAAGTGCATGCGCTCGTCCTGCCGGCGCTGTTCTGCGGCCACTTCGGCTTCGTCCGTGATCGTGCACAGGATCCCGAAGGGCAGGAGGTCATCATTGGTCAGCATGGAATAGGACAGGGTCAGGAAACGCGACGCGGGATGCCCTTCGGCTTCAATGCTCATGAGCCGATGACGGTCGGTGACCGGTTCGCCCGTTGCCAGAACCTCTTGCGCGAGCGGCGCGACCCTGTCCCAATTCTGGCCCCAGAAGCGCGCCGCCGGCGTTCCGGGCGGGAGGGGCGGGGCCAGACCGAGCAGAGCCGCGCAGGCATCGTTCCAGAGGCAGGCCTGCTCCTTGCCCCACCACATAACCATCGGCTGGTGGGAACCAAGCAGGATCCGGGTCATCGACTGCAGCGTGTGAGGCCAATGGGCTGGAGGACCCAGCGGGCCGCTGGACCAGTCGTGCTGGCGAAGGCGCTCGCCAGCCACTCCACCGCCCAGAAATGCGGCTTTGGACCCAATTGAATTGGGTCTGCACAGTGTCCCAGCCCGTTCAGACGTCACCAGAACCTCCAAATACCCTGACCTTGCTTGATAGGCCGACACACTGGCGCGAGATGGCTCGCCGGCACGACAATGCAATTGACCGGGCAAGGTTCCCTATCCCCAGCTTCGTTGCAGCCCGGTGGTCAGGCCCGCATCAGCCCTGCGTTGACTTTGGCCCCGCGAGCCGGTTTGTGGCGCTCAAGCCCCATCACGAGCTGGTCCATGTCCTCAGAAGCGCCCCTCCACACCGAACTCTTCACGGTTCGGGATTTCTTCCGCTACGCCATCAGCCGCTTCAATGCGGCGGAGCTGGTGTTTGCCCATGGCACCACCAATGCGCTGGACGAGGCGGCCTTCATGGTGCTCGAAGGGCTGCACCTGCCCATCGACCAGCTTGAGCCCTTTTTCGATGCACGTCTCACAACGGCCGAGCGCCAGCGCCTTGCCGGGCTGATCGAGGCGCGGGTGACGACGCGCAAGCCCGCCTCCTACCTGCTCAACAAGGCCTATATCGCCGGCGTGCCCTTCTTCGTCGACGAGCGGGTGATCGTTCCCCGCTCCTTCATCGCCGAGCTGATGCGCAGCGAGATCTTCGCGGATGCCTCGGGGGCCCTGATCGAGGACTCGTCCAATGTCGGGCGCGTGCTCGACCTGTGCACGGGCTCGGGATGCCTCGCCATTCTGGCGGCGCAGATGTTCACCGAGGCCAGTGTCGACGCCGTGGACCTCTCTCCGGCGGCCCTCGAAGTGGCAAAGATCAATGTGGAGCAACATGGGGTCGGCGGGCGGCTGGAGCTGCTGCAGGGCGATCTCTTCGCGCCCCTGCAGGGTCAGCGCTACGATCTCATCATCACCAACCCGCCCTATGTGGGCGAAGAGGTCATGCATGCACTGCCGCCTGAATTCGCGCAGGAGCCGGCCATGGCGCTGGATGGCGGGCCCGATGGGTTCGACATCGTCCGGCGGATTCTTGCGGAAGCCTCTGATCACCTCAATCCCGGTGGCGGCCTGATCTGCGAGATCGGCGAGGACCGCGAGGCGCTGGAGGCGGAGTTCCCGCACCTGCCCTTCCTCTGGCTCGACACCCAGGAGAGCGCGGGCGAAGTCTTCTGGCTCAGCGCCGAAGACCTCAGCCCGTCACGAAGTGCGCCGCGAAAAAAAGCAGCGCGCCGCCAAAAATAAGCAGCAGCGGGTGCACCTTCGGCCGCCATGTCAGCAGGGCGGCGATGAAGACCACCGTGGCCCAGATATAGAGCTGCGCATCTTCCATGCGCAGCAGGGCTAGACCGCCTGAAAAGATGAGGCCGGCGGCCACCGGCGTCAGGCCGGCCTCACAGGCCTTGTGCCAGGGCGTGCCGCGATAGCGGTTCCACACCTTGGCGACACCAAAGCACAGGGCCGAGGAGGGCAGGTAGAGCGAGATCGTCGCCACCAGCGCCCCGGGCAGCCCTGCCAGCTTCCAGCCGATCAGCGTGGCGAGCATGGAGCCGGGGCCCGGCGTGACGCGGGCCAGCGCAAAGAGGTCGAGGAACTCGCGCGGGTTCAGCCAGTGCTCGATGTCGACCACTTCGTGCTGCAGGGGTGCATAGATGCCCGTCGCGCCGCCGATGGACACGAAGGACAGCGGCGCCATGACGATGATGAGCTTCAGGAGGACGCTGTCACGCATGACGCGACCTCGCGTAGTAGGCCGCCACGATGCTCAGGGGCGCGATGACGGCCACCGTGGGCAGCATGGGCCAGCGCAGTACCCCGACGGTCACGAAGGTCGCCACCATGACGAGGAAGGGCAGCAGGCCATGGGTCGCTCGCCGGCTCGCCTGGATGCCAAGCCGCATGATGAGGCCCAGCGCCACGGCCGCGATGCCCTCGAAGGCTGAGGGCATGCCCGGCAGGCCGATCAGCCATTTGTAGCCAATGCCAGCGCCCAGCACGATGAAGAAAGGCCCGGAGAGCATGGCGACCAAGGCCACCGTGGCGCCGACAAGGCCGCGCACCCGCTGGCCGACGAAAATGGCCGTATTGGTGGAATTCACGCCCGGCAGGATCTGGGAGAGCGCCATGCCGGAGAGGAATTCCTCCTCCTTGATCCAGCCGCGCACATTGACGACCTCGCGATGGATCCAGCTCACCAGCCCGCCGCCGAAGCTCATCACGCCGATCTGGAAGAAGACCCAATAGATTGACAGCAGGGGAACCCGCGCTGGAACCGCCTTGTCGTCCATGCCTTCTCCCCCTTGTCTGCCTTCGCCGCGTACGATGGATCCTTGGCCGAGGCAAGGGACGGCCCTTGTCCCCTCACGGCATTGCCGGTATTCCGGCGCCACGCTGAAGCCACGGCCCGGCCTGACCGGGTGCAGAACAAGGATTGAGGAATGACCGAAGTCACCCGCACACTCGCCCGCTGGGTCGTGAACTGCAAGCCGTCGGACGTGCCGGCCGAGGTCCGCCAGTCGGGCGTCGCCTCCTTCCTCAACTGGATGGGCTGCGCCGTGGGCGGCTCCCAGCATGAGACCCTCGACCGCGCCATCGCGGCGCTGAAGCCCTTCTCAGGCGCCGGCCAGGCCTCGATCCTGGGCCGCAAGGACCGCTTCGACGTCATGCACGCAGCTCTGCTGAATGGCATTTCGAGCCATGTGTTCGACTTCGACGACACCCACCTGAAGACGATCATTCATCCGGCTGGCCCCATCGCCTCCGCCGTGCTGGCGCTTGCCGAATACATGCCCATCTCCGGCGCTGACCTGCTGCATGCCTTCATCCTCGGCATCGAGGTCGAGTGCCGCATCGGCAATGCGGTCTATCCCGCCCACTACGACATCGGCTGGCACATCACCGGCACGGCCGGCGTATTTGGCGCAGCAGCGGCCGTTGGCAAGCTGCTTGGCCTCGACGAGCAGCAGATGGTCTGGGCGCTCGGCATCGCCGGCACCCAGTCGGCGGGCTTCCGCGAAATGTTCGGCACCATGTGCAAGAGCTTCCATCCGGGCCGCGCTGCGCAGAACGGCATCGCCTCGGCCATGCTCGCCAAGCAGAACTTCACCAGCTCCAACCGCGTGCTGGAAGCCCCCCGCGGCTTTGCCCATGTGATGTCGGTGTCGCGCAACTTCGACGAGATCACCGGCAAGCTTGGCGAGGTCTGGGAAGCAGCGCTCAACTCCTACAAGCCCTTCGCCTGCGGCATCGTCATCCATCCTTCGATCGATGGCTGCATCCAGCTGCGCAACGAGCATGGCCTGAAGGCTGGCGACATTGCCAGGATCGACCTGCGTGTCGATCCGCTGGTGCTGGAACTCACCGGCAAACGGACGCCGCAGACGGGCCTTGAAGGCAAGTTCTCGGTCTATCATTCCTGCGCGGCGGCCATCGTCTATGGCGCGGCGGGCGAGAATGAATATGGCGACAAGGTCGTCATCGACCCGACCATCATCACCCTGCGCGACAAGGTCACCGCCGTGGCGGAAGAAGACATCCGCGAGGACGAGGCCTATGTGAAGGTCACGCTCAATGATGGCCGCGTGCTCGAGAAGCATGTGGAACATGCCATCGGCAGCCTGGAGCGCCCGATGACCCGCGCGGACCTGATCGCCAAGTTCGACAACCTCGTGCGCGACGTGCTGCCCGTGAAGCAGGCCGACGAGTTGCGCGAGCTGTGCTGGCAGCTGGAAAGCCTCAAGGATGCTGCTGACGTTGCCCGCAAGGCCGTTTTGAGCTGAAGCTTTGCCATAAGGTAAGTTGATATATCAACTAACAACGGCCCGCCATTTGGTGGGCCGTTTGCGTTTCTAGACTAAGAAATATTTATAATTAAGTCTTTGTAAATCTTAATATTGAAAGATGGAGTCCGGTTTTCCTGCCACAGGGTCCAGACGTCCGGGGGATTTGGATGCGATTGCTACGTGCGAGCGTGTCGGCCAAGCTTTTTGCCGGAATTTCGTTTCTCATGATCATCATGCTCGTCGTCATCGGCGCGGGCCTGCGGCTGAGCTCGACCCTGGCGGTCGCCACGAAATCAAATGCGACGTCCTATCGGGTCCTCGACGGTGTGGACCGCGCCTATGGCGCCATCATCGATCTCGCAAACCGCTCTCGTGCCTATGTGCTCTCCGATCGAGATCCACGCCGGATCAAGGGCTATGAGGATGCCAAGGTCTTTTATGACCAGTCGATGGCGGCTGCACGCAAGGAGCTGGAGGATAGTCCTCGCAAAGCCGAGATGATGCGTGCCCTCGATGCCATGGATATGGCAAGCCGCGCCTGGCGGGAGAATATCGGCGATCCAATCATGCGCTTGGCCAGCGATGCAGCGACTGCCAAGCAGGCCCTCGAACTCGCCGGCTCGTCCAATGCAGCCGACGTGATGCAGAATTATCGTAACGTCGTGGCCTCGGCTCGCGAGGCGCTTGCGCGCTGGTCCGCGCAGTCGCAGGACGACGAGGATGCCAGCATGCGCGCACTGATCTATGGACAGATCGGCGGTGCGGCAGCCCTCATGGCACTCGCCCTGTTCCTTGGCTGGCGGCTGAAGGTGGATCTCGTTGCCCCTGTGGTGGGCATGACGAGCGCCATGCGCGTTCTCGCATCCGGCAATCTGAAGACGGAGGTCCCCCACATCACCCGCGAGGATGAACTGGGGGCCATGGCCAAGGCCCTGCAGGTCTTCAAGGAGTCTGCTATCGAACGCGATCGCATCCGTCAGGAGATTGATGCCAACCGCGCTGCCCTCGATGTGGCACGCAGCGCCCTCGATACGGAGCGCCAGGATTCGGACGTCCGCAAGACCACCGAACTCCGCCGCATGGTTGAACAGGTCGAGAGTGAAACGCGCGATGCCGTCGACCTCGTCGTGAGCCTGATGGACGAAATGACGAACATCACCGCGCGCATGTCGTCCACGGCCGGCGATCTCAGTGAGAACAGCGAGGCGGTTGCTGCCGCTGCGCATCAGACCCAGTCGACCATGCAGAATGCCCAGCATGCGACCGAGCGGCTGTCGAAGTCTATCGACCAGCTTGCCGAACGGGTGCGGCAGACCAACGAGATGGCCCGCGAGGCTGTGGGGGCGTCAAAGGTCACGCAGAATTCGATTGATGCCCTGTCACAGGTCGTGGCGGAGATCGATGGCGTCACGCGCCTGATCACGGATATTGCCCG